>DAOVUU010000098.1 GCA_030632405.1 Desulfobulbaceae bacterium
CCCGCCACAGACACGACGTCCGACCACTCTTTTCCCGGTAGATCTCCTTCCATACCGGCCAGCCTGATCACGACTGTCTGTTTGATGGTCGGTAATTCCTGTAAAATCCCACGGACTTTTTCGCGAATATCGATAACCTTGCCATTATAAAAATAGCCGTCAACGGTAAATAGAACCTTGGGTGCCGTCTGACCGAAACGATCAATAACACTCTCTTTACCAAAATCAGGAGAAGTGGATGTCCACACAGCACCAAGGCTTGCAGACGCCAGCATGGCCACTACACTCTCCGCCATATTCGGCAGCAATCCGGCGACTCGATCTCCTTTAGTAACCCCTGCGGATTTCAGCCATGCCGCAACGGATGCGACCTGATCATACAGCTGGTTCCAGGTCAACTCACTGGTAACCTTATCTTCTGCCTGAAAATAGATGGCCGTGGTATCTGCTTTTTCACGCAGCAAATTTTCTGCAAAATTGAGCTTTGCCTCGGGAAACCAGACAGCCTTCTCTATATCATCCCCATCTATAAGGATTTTCTGCCCTTTTTCCCCGATAACTCCACAGTAATCCCAGACGGAACTCCAGAACTTCTCTTTTTCTCCAATAGACCAATCGTACAACTCAGCATAATCGCCTATAGATAGATCATATTTATTTGATACATAGGTAATAAACTGCCACAATAATGATTCATCTATCTGAGTTTGTGTCGGTACCCACAGTGGTTTGTGCTCACTCATTATTTCTCTCCAATTTATACGAATTAAACTATCTGTGAAAATTGTATGTAATCTAACTTAGTCCCGCAGATTATAAAAGAATAAATTACCTGTTCTGAATATCAATGGTAAAATTCCAATCTTGACTTATAGTATGCGTCTACTCTTTGCAGATCCATTTACACCTCGACCACATAACAAAACATGTCACTGGCTCTCATCACAATATTCAGCTCATCTTTCCTGTTAGCCCTGTCCGGGGCCTTAATGCCCGGCCCTCTGCTCACTGTAACAATAAGCGAGAGTACACGAAGAGGCGCTATTGTCGGACCTCTGGTAATTTTCGGCCATGGTATTCTTGAACTGTCACTTATAACAGCATTACTGCTCGGAATGGCACCGCTCCTTCAGCGAAATGACGTCTTTATTTTCATTTCACTTGTAGGAGGGAGTATCCTGCTCTGGATGGCTTTTTCCATGTTCAAAAGCCTGCCCGGCCTTAGCCTTGACGTGACCCCGGAAAATGAAAAAACTAAAAATCTGGTAATCACCGGCATCCTCTTCAGCCTGGCAAATCCCTACTGGATAATATGGTGGGCATCAATCGGACTCGGCTATATTTTACATTCTGTTAAATATGGCGTCATGGGAGTTGCAGCTTTCTTTCTTGGTCATATCCTGGCTGATCTGGCCTGGTATGCATTGATCTCTTTTGGAGTGGCCAGAGGAAGACGGTTTTTCAGCGATGTTTTTTACCGGCGACTCATTGGCGGCTGTGCATCCTTTCTGGTAATCTTCTCCTGCTATTTTTTTTACAGCGGTATTGAAAAGATCTTGTAATTATTCCTCTCATTCTTGTTTTTTATCCATTCCTGGATATTAATTCCCCTTCGATATATCGGTGGGTAACTCTTTTATCTTTTTTAAAAGTACTTTTGGCTATAGATTTAATGCTTTCTATTTCTCTTTTTAACGGCGTAGAAAGTTTCATTTCCCCACTTTCATAAGCATCTATAATATTCTTTTCCTCTTCGTCGTATTTCATTATTGTCCTCCCCGTTCTTTCTGATAGGCCTTTGTAGCTTTTCTACTCGGAATTCTAGGCAAAGTCGCGCATTTTATCCTATCCTTCTCCACAGCAGTAAAAACTTTAAAAAAATATCAGGGGGCTCACTATATGACACCCCTGGTATGTTATGGTAGGTTGAAATGAGTTGTTCTTAACACAAGCAAAACACAATGTGAACATTATGAAAACGACACAACCAGCCCTGCGGCCATACCTTGAAACAATTGAAAACCGATGCCGGTCACTTGACAAAGAATCTCTTTTACAACTGATACTCTCCCTGGCAAAACAGGTGGGCACTGAGAAACGGAATGACTTCCTGCAGACTCTCAATTCCAGCCTGCCGGATGGCGAACAACAAAAACCAGAACCACCGGAAATACAGGCAACTGACCTGCTGGCTGAAATTGAGGAGCTGCGTCAGGAGATAGAGACCCGTATCGAATCGATTGAAGACGGCACCTATTGGGATGACCCGGACGACGACTGGGACGACTCAGATTATA
Source organism: Desulfobulbaceae bacterium (assembly GCA_030632405.1). Taxonomy (GTDB): domain Bacteria; phylum Desulfobacterota; class Desulfobulbia; order Desulfobulbales; family Desulfocapsaceae; genus Desulfomarina. Next base: position 2,298 of record DAOVUU010000098.1, read on the forward strand.
CCGACGAAGAGCCTGACATGCTCAATGAGTATCAGCAAGAGGCCCTCGCGGAATATTTCGGCAGAGCAGATCAGTATTTTATCCGGGGAGATAAAAAAAAGGCCAAAGATATCTATGGTGCCCTTTTCACCCTGATGAGCGATACTGAGGAATATGGCTACTACCTGCCCGATATCAAAGTAAACCTGCGGGAAGCAGGAGCTCGCTTTGCCAGATGCGTATATGAACTCAGCTCAGAAAATGAGCGGCTTGATGCTATGCTGGAAATAATGACCGAAGATTTGTTTAGTGCACCACCCCTCCTAACCGATATCATCGATGCCGAGACAGACGATCTGAAGGGCTTCGACTCTTTTCTCTCTTCCTGGAAAACCGCTCTTGCCGAAGACGATTTCAGAATAAAACGGATAGCCGAACTTCAGCTTGAGGCGACCTTTATGCACAGTGGTATCACAGCAGTGGGTGAGCTTGCCCGCAACTGGGGAAAAGAGCAACCTCGCGGCTATCTCTTTTGGCTGCAGGAACTTGAACGAGAAGAGAACTGGGAGGCAATGCGTGATATCAGCAGCGAAGCACTTGTTCTTTTACCTGATGGCCGCGAGCGTGAAAAAGCAGCGAATTACCTGATTGATGCGGGAAAACAACTTGCAGAGGATACGATAATCCTGACAGGATACAGAGAACAATTCAAATCTGAGCCGAGTACCGGCAGACTGCTCAACCTGATAACAGAGGCCAGCCGCCAGCAACTTCGCAAGAAAGAACTGGAACAAATATGCATTTTCCTTTCCGAAAAAGATCAAACACATGCTGAGAAAAATCTACTGATCAAATCACTGCTTATGAGTGGTGAAATAGACCTCGCATTGCGTCTCTGTGAACAAGATAAAGCCGTCGGCTGGTCATTTGATGGTGGTCCCGGCCTGCTCTATGGGGCCGTTTTGTATCTGTTATCCGACAGTGATAGCTCCTGTACCATAATTCACAACTTGATAGAGTCCTACACCGAATCCGGTAGAATCTATTTTGGCGGCTATGCTGACCGACCAGTCGAATCCGATAGTTCCGACTTTAAGGAAATCCTACTGGGATTACAAAGTATTGACACCAGCTCACTCGATCTGGAGCACTACCGCAAGTGGGCCTGGGATATCGGCCAGAAACGGGTCAACCATATTGTTTCCAACACACACCGAAAAGCATATGAACGCGCCGCCATTACACTTTGCTCACTGGCTGAGACTATGGCCATAAAAGGAGATGTAGATAACGCACAATCCCTGCTGCATGAATATTACAGGGTGCGCTATAACCGCCACCCTGCTTTTCGACAGGAGATGCGGGAGGTTGTTGGGAAATCGAAGGTTCTTTGTGGTATGGTTGGGGAGTTGTGATAAAATGTTCCCCAAATACGTGGGGATGAACCAATATCAAGGAAAATAAAAAATCAGTTGTCCGGAAATCCCGGACAACCATCGAACAATGATGAATCAAAACAACTTAAAATCTGAACTGTTGTGTTTTTTGCAACAGTTGCCTATCCACTCTGTAAATGTGACTGTTTGTGTGATCCAGACTAAAAAACGATGGTGCATTACACGTAACTACTCCAAAACTGGTGGTAACACCCATTTTATTCCTGGCATTGGCATAGCAGCTGACGAAATTGTTGAAAGATTAGAGTACTGAATAGCAATTTCTCTTGGTAGCCTGTTTGTTATTTTTAGTCAGGGATACAAGAAAACCAAGTACCTCTCCATGAGGGATGCCGGCTGAATCATGTTTGCCAAATATGTCATTTTGCAAGTTCAAACAGGCTGTATTTTGATGCTTTTTTATCAAAAGTAATTACTGCTTCACAGCCCTGTTCTCTGGCAGAGTGAGCAATTATCAAATCTGAAAGATCGTACCTGTTTTTTTGAGCTGTGTAGGTTAATTGTTGCAGCGCTGTCTGATGCTCAAAGTTCAGAATTGGCATGAGCAATAGTTCACTTATAGCACCTATAATTTCTTTTCTTTCTATTTCATAAACGGATTCCAGCACCCAGATTAACTCTAACATCACCAATAATGGCACAAACAATTCCTGTTTGTCTGCTTCTGTTTTTTTGAAAATATTATATACTTTTTCTGCTTGAAGTTCGTCATCGCCGACAAGAAAACGGACAAGGATATTTGTATCTATGCCTTTCATTTGTATGAATCCTTTATTCTGTTTCTTATGGCGTCATCCATCTCTTTCAAGCTGACAGTTTTTTGACCAGGTTTGCGTAATTTACAAAACATATCGTCTACTTTTTTTGAGACAGGTCTGATGACAGCCTGACCTCTTTCGGTGACAATAATTTCTATTTTGTCGCCGGTATGCAATTTTAATGAGTCTCTGATTTCTTTGGGGATGGTTACCTGCCCTTTAGTGGTGAGTGTGGCTAAAGCCATGATCGTCTCCTTACATAAATTGTCTACCTTACTTTACTGTAAGGATATTTGCTATGGAGGTCAAGTTTTTTGGAACATAACGCTCCATTGCTACGGCAAAACACAATCATCAAGAAAAGCGGAAAATATCTCTCCAAATTCCGTTCGTTTCATCCTGCAGGCATGAGCACACTGCTTCTTGGCCTGAGCAATATTCCCATCCTGTAAATTTTGAAAGGCCCGTGTCATGGCAAAATCAGCTTGTGCTTCAACGGTCAGAATATCGGTGAGATCAGAGAGGCAGCGCCGACACACAGACTCTCCTTTATTTCTGGCTCGACAAACCGGGCAACGTATCATCTGCTAAGATTCCATATAAAAAACAATCTCTTTCAAATCGTCCACCGCCTGCGCAAGTTTATCGCTATCCTTTTCCCGGAACGCATCACTAATTTCTTCGATCAACTCAATCAATTCTTCTTTGTCCTCCGGTTCGGCATCATCCAGTAGATTTTCCGCTTTTTTCAGTAGCTTCTGCACATCGGCGGGGATGTTTCGAGCAGGGTCTTTTCCTTCCTGCTCTGCTGTCACACCGTCCTCTTCACCAAAGAGTTGAACTATTTTCCCCTTTGCTCTATCCATATCCTCTTCGGTAAATCGGCCAGTGGCATTGTCAATGGATATCTGCTTGGATTTTCCGGTACACTTTTCAGTGGCCGTAACATGAAGAATACCATTCGTATCCAGTTCAAATGTTGTTACGATCTCGCTGCCCTCCGGAACTCTGGAAAGACCGCTGATTACAAATTCACCCAGCTTGATATTATCCTCGGGAACACTCTCCTCCCCTTGAAATACTTTTATCTTTACACTCTCCTGGTTATCGTGAAGGGTATAAAAAACCTCGCTTTTCTTTACCGGAATGGGAGAGTTTTTTCTGATCAGCGGCACGTATATTTCAGTAAACGACATGATATTGTCATCTATATGTAACGTACTGGTACCAAATGTATACGGCGTAATATCCACCAGAACGGCAGCAACATCTTCTCCACTGAGCATACCAGCCTGAATAGCAGCACCGCTGGCTACACAGAGGTCCGGATTCACTTCACTGCGTGGCTGAACGGAGAATTCATCCTCAATATACTGCTGTACCAGCGGAGTTCGAGTCGATCCGCCAACCAACAGAATCTCCTCTATATCCGATACTGTTAAATCGGCACTCTTCAATGCGGTATGTATAGCACCGATGGTTTCATCAATCAACGGACTGATCATTTCCTCATAGGTCTTGCGGCTTATCTCAAGAGACAAATGTACAGGTACCCCCTTCTGTTCAAAGAGATATTCCTCCTTTATTTCAGCAAAAGGATTATCCGAAAGTGCAAACTTAGCCTGCTCAGCCGCTCGTGTTATCCTGGCAGCTCCCTCGGGGGAAAGAGCAAACTCCCCGTGCTCCTCACGAATCGCATCATACACATGCTCCACGATCATTTGATCAAAATCATCACCACCAAGACGATTATTCCCATGACTTGCAATCACTTCAATGACCCCGTCTTCCATGCGGACAACGGAGACATCAAAGGTTCCTCCGCCGAGGTCATAAACCATTATTGTCTTGCCCTCATCATGTTTTCCTTCATAGGCAAGGGCAGCTGCGGTGGGTTCATTGATCATTTTAATCTCAGCAAATCCAGCAATCTCTCCTGCCTCTTTGGTGGATAGACGCTGAACGTCGGAGAAATAGGCCGGTACAGTAATAACTGCCTTTGTCACGACTGCTCCAAGATAATGCTCTGCCCGTTGCTTGAGCGATTTGAGAATGATTGCCGAAATTTCCCTGGGAGCATATTCCCGACCGGCCATGGTTACTTTTTCACCACTTCCCATAAGGCGCTTGACGGATTTAACTGTACGCTCCGGGTAAACCGGGTATTGATTACGGGCCGCCTCACCCACAAGAAGTTTCCCACCCTGATCCATCGCCACATAGGAAGGAAAAAGAGCACTGTTGTTGTGCTTGAGCACAACGGGTTGCCCATCCTCAAAAATTGCAACTTCCGAATTCGTTGTTCCAAGGTCTATACCGATTATTTGTTCGCCCATTTTGCTTCTATCTCTGTTCTTTTAATTTTAAAATGAAAATCGATCCTCAAAAAAAGAAGGGCTTCAAGTATGCTAATCTACAACCGATTCACTTTCACATCGGCCAACCGAAGTATTTCACCATGCAACATGAATCCTGTTCGTGATTCACTGCTCACCATACCGTCTTCAATTTTTGGCAAGGAATCAGTACCCACAGCACGCATGGTGTGCGGATCAAACTTACAACGCACAACCTCCATGGGAACCACCCCGCAGTCCTTCAACAGTTCAACAATTCTCTCCAGTGTCATCTCCTGCCCCCTGCAGACAGACTGGAGTAATTTGTCATCATTACGTTGCCAGCGCTGAAACCACGAAATAGCATCTTCACTCTGCTGTAACGTATGCAGAGAGGCTTGAACACTGTCATATAAATCGAGCAAGCCCTGCAAAACATGGCCCTCGGTTGAAGCATGAGCGGGTGAGGCTTCCGGCTCTGCACTTCCTTTCGCCATCAGCAAATCAATCTTCTGATTTCCCTGTCCTATGAGTTCAGCCGTTTCCTGAAACTGCTCCAGTCCCTGTTTGATAATCCGGGATTCTATCCTGATCTCATTTTTCAGGGCGATCATTTCTTCATAGAAAGATGCAAGAGACAGCTTACGAGGTAGTGTATGTTTTTCAGCACCAGCTTTTTCCAGATACTCACGAAACTGCTCAACCAATACTTCATTATTAATCTCAGTCATACTCTAGCCTGCCGCCTCTACTTGCCCTGTCGATTCTGTCATAAGTTTACGCAGCATTTCAATATCCGGTCTTTTCCCGTTACGACTTGCCCTGATATCAATTATCAGCTCCCCCACTTCGGGCAGGGAAGTGTCAAACAACGCAAACCGAAGCCGATCTTTTTGGGTTTTAATACGTTCATAAGAAGCGCGAATACGCTGAAAGTCAGCTGGAAAGTGTTCCGGCGGATAGCGTTTGACCATTTGCAGGTAAGCTTTTTTAATGGATTTATCGTCGCTGTCCTCGGAGGTTTCCAGAATCTCAAATGGTGTTTTCATGTGAACAATTTCAGTTGTTTTGGATTGCTTTTCTTTGCGCCTTTCTTCTTTGGCGGTGCTTCCGGTTCTTTACCCG
>DAOVUU010000051.1 GCA_030632405.1 Desulfobulbaceae bacterium
ATCCGTCGGTGTCAGACTGTCAATACGAATATCGAGCAGGCGATTGAAGGGCATCTGGTTTTCATAAATTATTTTCACCTGATTCAGCGTTTCCTGCAGGTCCATTTTCTCGAGCACCATTTTTGTTATCAAATAAGATAATATTTGAGTGGAACTGGGTCCCCGCCTTCACAGGAATGACGGTTGGTTGCTTCATCCCTCTCTCAGGAATGACTTTTCAACAACTGTAAACTGCCGGTTAAATATTTTTCCCAGCCCATGAACAACAGATTTTTTCACCAGCGAAAAATCTACAAGCTTCCCTGTTTCACGCTCGATCGATGTAACCCCGACACCGGAGAGGCCGCAGGGCTGGATCCAGCTGAAGTGTTCGAAGTCAAGGGTTACATTGAGGGCAAGCCCATGGAAAGTTACGCCGTGCCTGACACGGATACCAATACTACCGATCTTATTATCCCCCACCCATATTCCCCTATTCCTCTCGTCACGACCTGCGGAAACGCCATAATCAGCAGCACAGGAGATCATCACCTCTTCCAGCATATCCACATAGGTCTTCACAGACAGTCTGGATCTGCGCAGGTGAACGATGGGGTAGGCAACAATCTGCCCTGGACCATGGTAGGTGATATCGCCTCCCCTTTCGGTCTGCACGATATCCACACCACGGTTTTTGATAAACTGTTCATCAACAACAAGACTCTCTCTCCCGCCTCTTTTGCCAAGAGTGAAAACGGGAGGATGCTCGGTAATGAGAAAAATATCAGGCCTGTCCTCATCAAGAAGACGCCACTGAACACACTTCAGCTGAAATCCGTGTGCATCCTGATAGTCCATCTTCCCGAGATCAACAAGATATGCCTCCATAATACCCTGCTACCCCTCAGTCGATCATTAGCCACGGAGACATGGATTTCTGGCAGCCTGGGTCTCATCCAGCCGCTTCACCTTAAAACGGTGGGGAGAACTGTGCAGGAGTTCAGGATCACTTTCCGCCTCCGCTGCAATCTGCCTGAAGACATCAATGAAGACATCAAGCTCTTCAAGGCTCTCTGTCTCAGTTGGCTCAATCATTATCGCACCGGAAACCACCAGAGGGAAATAAATGGTGGGAGGATGGTAACCACAGTCCATGAGCCTCTTGGCCATATCCAGTGTACTGACCTTGTGTTCCTGCTGTTTCTTATCTGAAAATACAGCCTCATGCATACATGGCCTGTCAAAAGGCAGATGGAGATAATCTTTCAGTTTCACCTTGACATAACTGGCATTGAGTACCGCATACTGACTGGCCTTTTTCAGGTATTCTGCTCCCATGGTCAATATATAGCTGAATGCCCTGATCAGAACACCGTAGTTCCCATGAAAGCCGTGCATCCGCCCTATAGAATCAGGGCGATCTCCTTCTGTCCGGTATACAGATCCGTCAAACTCAACCCTCGGGGTGGGTAAAAACTTTTCCAATTCTTTAACGACACACACCGGACCGGCGCCGGGACCACCTCCGCCATGGGGAGTTGAAAAGGTCTTATGTAGATTCAGATGAAGCACATCTACACCGCACCTCTTCAGGTCAACTATACCCATAATGGCATTCATATTGGCGCCGTCACCATAAACAAGACCACCTTTTCCATGCACTATGTCGGCTATTTCCCTAATATTTTCTTCAAAAAGGCCGAGCGTGTTGGGGTTGGTAATCATAATGCCGGCGGTCTCTTCATCCATCAGCTCACGAATTTCATCTACTTTTAAAATCCCCCGCGTACCTGTTTTTATCGGAACAGGTTTATATCCGCAAAGAGCGGCACTGGCTGGATTTGTGCCATGTGCGGTATCAGGCATCAGGATTTTAGTTCGTTTTTTCCCCCCTTTGCTCTGATGATAGGCCTCGAAAATGAGCATTCCTGCCATCTCGCCGTGGGCTCCGGCAGCCGGCTGAACTGAAACAGCATCGAGTCCTGTAATCTCAGCAAGGTAATTTTGAAGTTCGTAAATTATCCTCAATGTACCCTGGCAATACTCATCATCCAGCATAGGATGGGCTGCAGTAAACACCTCTGCTGCGGCATGTTTTTCATTAATCTTTGGGTTGTATTTCATGGTGCATGACCCCAGGGGATACATGCCGGTATCAACACCAAAATTCCACTGTGAAAGCCGGGTATAATGACGCACAACTTCAACTTCACTTAAATCCGGAAAATCCGGTCCTTCCCCGCATAGCTCATCTGCAATCGGAGCTTCAGGAACATCGCTTGCAGAGATACTCATCCCGTTTCTGCCCTTCTTCCCTTTTTCCCAGAGAAGAGGTTCATCCATGATCAATCCGCTGTTACCCGGTCCATTTCTCATTTTTTCACCTCACTGATAACTGTATCCAGAACTTCCTTTGATGCGGTTTCGGTAACACAGAAAAGATAGCGGTTGTCAAAACCTGGATAATATTTAGCCAGACTGAGTCCTGCCACTATTTTCTGTTCCATGAGACGCTTCTGAACGGGCCCGAAATCATCTTTAAATTCAATTACAAACTCATTATAGGTGGGTGAAGAAAAACAGAGATCACCACCCGCATCCTGAAGGCCACGTTTCAGGTATTCCGACTTGTCATAATTTAGCCTGGCCAGTTTTCTAAACCCCGTCCCTCCAAGAGACGCCATATACATAGCCGCAGTGATAGTGCAGATCCCCTGATTGGAACAGATATTGGAAGTTGCCTTTTCACGCCTTATGTGCTGTTCCCGTGTGGCGAGTGTAAGCACATAACCACGGTTCCCATCGAGATCGGTGGTTTCTCCAACCAGGCGCCCCGGAAGATTTCGGACATATTTGTTTTTGCAACCGAACATACCAAGTCCTGGTCCACCAAAAGATGATGGCATACCAAAGCTTTGCCCCTCACCACAGACAATATCAGCACCGGCATCACCCGGATTTTTCAACAGCCCAAAAGCCATGGGTTCCGAAAAGCTCCCCACATACAGAGCCCCGGCCTGATGGATTGCCTCAGCCGCCGCTTCCATATCCTCGACAACCCCGAAAAAATTTGGGGATTGAACAGCCACGGCAGCCAGATCTTCTTCATCTGCCAGTGATGAAAAATCTGTCCTGCCATCTTCGGAAAATGGCAACTCAATAATCTCAAATTCCGTCGGTCTTAAATAAGTGCGTACCACCTCGCGAAAGTGAGGATGGATTGCGGCGGACATGGCTACACGATTTTTCTTCCTGGCAACGCGAAGCCCCATAAGCAGTGCCTCAGCCAAGGCTGAAGCTCCGTCATACATTGACGCATTTGCCACATCTACACCAAGAAGCCTGGCAGTGAGCGTCTGATATTCAAAAAGACCCTGCAGCGTTCCCTGGGCCATTTCAGGCTGGTAGGGTGTATAGGCTGTCAAGAATTCAGATCGGCCAAGAACACTGGGAATCGAACTCGGAATATAATGCTGATAACGTCCGGCACCTATAAGCACCGTGTGATCTGGTGTAATCTTCATCATTGACTGAATTTCTGCCATATACCGGTCAAGATCCCATTCTGTTTTGGGCTCCGGCAGGGCCATCTCCTTGTCATATCGACACGATTTTGGGACAGTCATAAAGAGTTCTTCAAAATCTTTTACCCCTATGGCGTCAAACATATTCCGAATATCTTCATCGGTATGTGGCAGGTAACGCATAGTATATCCTCACTCGTAAATGGTCTAAATAAGCTTTTCGGATGACGTTATTCGCCTTTCAATATGGCAAGATAACTGCTGCGATCTAAAAGTTGCTCCAGCTCTGTCATATCTGCAGACTTCATCTCAATGATCCAGCCACCGTAAGGGTCCTGGTTCAGCAGCTCCGGCGCATCCTCCAGCTCTTCATTAACAGCTACGATCTCACCGCCAAGAGGAGCATACAACTCAGATACTGCTTTTACTGACTCAAGTGTGCCGAATTCATCACCTTCGTCAAAAGTGTCTCCGACTGAGGGCATTTCTACAAAGACGATGTCTCCCAACTGATCCTGGGCATAATCACTGATCCCTATCTTGACTGTATCACCTGTAACCTTCGCCCATTCATGGTCTTTTGTGTATTGCAGATCTTCGGGTAAATTCAATTCATCCACTTCTTTCATCGTATTTCCTCCGTTGTTACAACATTTTTTTCATAGGCTGCCGGGCTGTCCTGTCAGGCCTGACATCATTGCGAATTTCAACCTTAATTTTCCGTTTACCATCTGTAAGTAACAGAATATCACCTACTTTAAACTTCCTGTCAACTTTGACAAAGCCACAGGAGAGCCCGCGTGGTACAAAATCCTCAGGTCTACCATCTTCAACTGACGTAGCAATACTGATTATATTATCGCCCACTCGACCTATAGCCATATCAGTGGCACAGGTCAAAATGGTACCAACCCTTTCTCCGTTTTCATCGGCAACATAAGATTTCTCAGATACTGCCATCTTTCTCGGATCATATCCGGCAAAGGGCAGTGTATATTCTGTTGGAGTATGCAAAGACAGTGCTTCAGATCCCAGAAATTCTTTGCCGAACTTTCCATTGCTGTCCCTCTCTGTCAGGGCAAATGGCCAGGGATTTTCTGCAAACGGCCAATCGCCTATATCCTGATGTGAAAGGGGCAGTACGGCACCGGCTCGAAGAGAGTCCCGGGCGGCTAAACCGCAGGGCTGGAGCCCATTTTCCCTGCCGGCACCAAGCAACATTTCCCAAAGTGAAACGAGTCGATCAGAACTCACAAAAATCTCAAAACCAAATTCACCGGTGTAACCCGTACGGGAAAGCAGTACAGGGGTATCGTCGCCCAGCTTTACAGATGCCACGCCATCTACATTTTCATCAAACCATCCTTTAAATGAAAAATAGGGGAATTTCTCAAAAACTCCACTCTTTTCTTTAAGTATTTTACCAAGGATTCTGGCCGAATCGGGGCCCTGGATATCAATTTTGCCAACACGATCGGTCAGATCTGAGATTTCCACCTCCATCCGCCCGGCGTGATCTTTCAGATGGGTAGAGACCGGTCCTCCCATTCCTGCATTTACAACCACCATATACATTGCAGCGGCAACCTGAGAAACGATGCTGTCATCGAGAACATGTCCCTGTTCCGTCAGAAAAAGACCATAAACGGATCGCCCTTCAACGAGACGTGTTTTCTTTAAACCAAGACATCTCTGCAGATCCTTTGAAAAACATTTCTGCAGCAGGTCCCTGGCGTCATCACCTTCCACAATGACAACGGCCATATGGCTTGTATCAAAAAGTCCGGCAGAGTTTATAACAGCCAGATGCTCCCCTTTAACTCCTGCAGGATACCAGAGAGGCATATCGTAATCGCCAAAGGCTGCCATATTTGCGCCATTCTCCATATGCCAATCGTGCAGCAAAGTAGATTTTGTTTCGCTATTCATTCTGTTTACCTCCCTTGGAAAACATCAATCAAAAACCTCTACTGTCAAACAGCAAGAGGTACTTTAAGGTTAAAACTTTTATAGACGACAAAGGTTTCGACAGAGCGAACATCTTCGAGTTGAGAGACCTCTTCAGTATAGAACTCCAGTATCCCAAATTCTTTTTTCAGCATGACTGTCAAAATAAGGTCAAAACGCCCTGTAACCACACAAACCGATGTCACGCCGCGAAGCCTGCTGAACTCTTCTCCTTTTTTAACGAGGTCCATGTTCTTCAGTTTTATTCCAACCATTACTATTGACTTGTCGGGAATTGCCTCGGGGTCAACGAGTCCTGAAATTACAAGGACGCCCTCTTCACGAAGCTTTTTAACCCTTGCACGAATAGTACCTTCAGTAACCCTTAGATTTTCAGCAATTTTTTTATACGGAGTTCTCCCATCCTTAAGATGTTTGATTATCCCCATATTGATCTCGTCAATCTCCACTCTCTCGCCTCTGTCTATTTTTGATGGCGTCGTAAAAAGTCCGATCTACCGCGTTGTAGGTTTTTCACAGACACTCGACATACCACATGTATGGCCGAGTACCTGTAAAAAACACTACGCCTTGTATATCAAACTTTTTAACTTAGCCATCTAAGGCTTTGATTAACCTTTTTACGAGTTTATTATTTTTGATTATTTCGCAAATATTTTACAATATATCGCCAATACTGTCAACTGATGGGCTGTTTTTTACGTTTTGAGTCAATCGAAGGGGCTTAAAGAGTTAAAAATCACTCTTGCATTACCAGTGCCAACTATTTTTCCGGCATCAGCCTCCCCCCTCTTGACTTCTATTCTGTTAAATAAAATAGTATGCCAGGAATCATTTATCCAGGCTCCCTTCAAAAACCAGCAATCAAAGGACCCCACTATGCGGCACCTTGAAACAGAAACATTTATATATGAATTTCAACATGAACTCCGAAACATCCTCAGGGAAAACCCAGAGATCGAAACAGTTAATCATCTGGAAGGATTACCTCGTCATTTTCTCAATAAAATTTTAGCGCCTAACCCTCTTTCAGTTTTTATTCCTTCTAAATACGGCGGTCGAGGTGATAATCCAGCTCATTGTCTATCTTTACTGGAGGGAGCTGCTTATGAGTCTATCGCTATTGGTCTGATGCTGGGAATCAACGGCTCTTTATTCCTCGAACCAGTTGCCAAATACGGCCAGACAGAAGCCAAAGACCGTGTATTTCAGTCATTCCTCAAAAACAGTTCTCTGGGAGGATTAATGATCACTGAACCGGATTTCGGCACTGATGCGCTTTCCATGCGCTCATCTTTTTCCGAATCTGACAGAGGCTACTCCTTGAGAGGATCAAAACATTGGGGAGGATTAACGGGGCTGGCCGATTTTTGGCTGGTCACGGCCCGAAAAGGAGAAGAAAATGGCAACCTGAAACGTGATATAAATCTGTTTATTGTGGAGAATTCTCAACCAGGACAGAAGATAGATGTCGAGGAGTATTATAACAAACTGGGTCTGTTTTTAATCCCCTACGGCCTCAACAAGATAGATGTAACCGTTCCGACCAGGTCAAAACTGATCCCTCACACCAGTGGCGTTAAATTGCTGATGGACCTGCTGCACCGTAGTCGATTGAGACTTTCCGGTATTGGGCTGGGATTTATTAAGCGGATGCTGGATGAATCTATTAAACACTGCCAGCAGCGCTATGTCGGTGGCAAAAATCTGCTGGGCTACGATCAAGTTCAACACAGACTTTCGCAATTACAGGCCTGGTATACGATAAACTCAGCCATGTGTTACTATACAGCCAGAGTTTCCGGAGTAGAAAATAATCTTACATCGTTTGGATTACAGGCAAACTCTACCAAGGCCGTATTGACAGATATGATGCAGAGTGCAGCCCAGTCATTACTGCAGTTAACAGGAGCCAAAGGCTACCGCAGGGATCACATTGCCGGTAGAGCTGTGGCAGACAGCAGGCCGTTTCAGATTTTTGAAGGTTCAAATGATGTGATGTACAGCCAGATTGCCGATGCAATATTAAAAGAGATGAAAAAGAAAAAAGAGACAAATTTCTACACCTTCCTCAGACAGTTTGAACTGACTAAAAACATTGCCGGCTACTATAAACAGATACTCGACTTCAACCTGGATCCCGAATCTTTGCAGCGAGCCAGGCTGGCACTGGGAAAGATGATTGCCAGATTAATTACCACAGAATTTGTGCTGGACCTGTCCAAGGCAGGGTTCCGAACAGATCTCATAGATAATGCGATTCAGGTGGTCGGGGATACCATAGCTGAGCAGGCCACCTCTTTTACCCGGCTCAGAAAAATTCACGTAATAGAAAGATATAGAGACGGCGGTGACTGGAAAATTCTCGGTTTAAACCAGTCAAAATAAAACGGATACGACACCTTATTCACTGATCTTTCAATTTACTTTCCCCCTATTTGCTACCGGTTTCATTGAAATCTGCAAGTAATGACATAAGGTATCCTGACTGCCATTGAAATTCAGCCTGACGAGAGATCTGATCACATCTCCCTACCTGGGGAGCTGAAGTTGAGTGGTAATCAAATAATGTATTGGGGAATATGCGATTATCTATTTTTGCCAGGCTTTCTATCAGTTATCTCATCCTGTTCAGTACGCTTGCCGGAATCAGTCTCTATTTTATCTATCACCTCGATCAGTTTAACAAGATAACCCGGTCGATAATCCTGAACGATACATCGATTCTGAAATACTCGAATCAACTGACAGATGCCCTGCTGTCAGCATCCCGAAATGACCGTAAATATGTTATCCTGAAAGATGAAAAGCTCTACGAAAACTGCCTGAAGGCCGGAAATGAATTCAATGACCTGTTAAACGACGCCCTTACAAAAGCAAACTCAGAGGAAATCGTGCAATTTTTCCATACAATCAAAGTTCAACACCAGAATTTCATGGGGTTGGTCAACACAGAACAAAAGCTGATAAAGACTGCCAAACCATACCCGACAAACTGGTATGCCGAGGAGAAGAAAAAAACTGCCGATAACATCATCAGACAGCTCAAAAAAACCAGGATAGCAAGTGAACTCAATATATTTAATAAGATATTTACTATGAGTGAAAGCGGGGATACGGCGAAAAAAATTTCCATAATGATCTCGCTTTTTGCCCTGTCTGCCTGCTTGATAATTGCCTTTGTCATAACCAGGAGTATTAAAAAACCGCTGGATATGATGAAAAAGAAAACAATAGATATTTCTCAAGGAAATCTCAAAGGAGATCTCGATATCACATCACCGCCTGTGATGGCCGAGTTGGCTTCAGCTATCAACCGCATGTGTCATAAACTGCAGGAAGTAGATGATATTAAATCAGACTTTTTTTCAGACATGTCCCACGAACTAAGAACACCGCTGACCTCCATCAAGGAAGGAACCTCAATGCTTCTTGACGGCCTGGGTGGAGAGATAACAGAAAAACAGAAGCATATACTGTCAATAGTGATTCAGGAAAGCAATCGTTTAATAACGCTGGTTAATTCATTGCTGGATTTATCCAAGATGGAAGCAGGAATGCTGAAATATCAATTTAAACCGCAAGAACTATCTGGCCTGGTAAAAGTCTCCCTGATCTCTCTGGCACCATTAGCTGAAGCGAAAAACATAACCATAGAGAACAAAGTCGGCACATTACCCCTTGTCAAAGTGGACCAGGCAAGGATACTGCAGGTTTTTCGTAATCTTATCGGGAATGCTATCAAATTCACCCATGAAAGAGGTTCTATTAAAATTGATGCAAATGTGAAGGGAGACGCAATTGAAATTGAGATATGTGATAATGGTATCGGTATACTCAAGGAGGATATTGAGAGAATATTCCTAAAATTCCAACAGGTAACGCCTGCACAAGGGGAGAGGGCCAAGGGGACAGGATTTGGATTGGCAACTGTTAAACAAATAATTCTTGCTCATGGAGGAAAAGTGTGGGCAACCAGTCAAATCGGAGAGGGAAGTACATTTTACATTACATTGTTGTTAGCTGCATAATAGCTGCATTAAACATTGTTTCCTGTACTCCGATTCAAAACGAAATTACTGAAATAAAATCATGCCGGCAACTGGACCAATACAGAGAAAATCTGGTTAATGGTCTTTTTGAAACAGTTATTTTGAAGGGCAGGCAGGTAGTTGAGAAAAACGAGACAGGCCCCCCTGCAGATGTTGCCCTGTACGCTCTAGGTGTAGCATATGCGCACCCGGCTTATGAGGACAGGGATTATGTCCTGTCACAGCATTTCCTTGAGAAGCTTGTAGAGGATTTCCCTGATTCCCGGCTA
>DAOVUU010000050.1 GCA_030632405.1 Desulfobulbaceae bacterium
CCTCAGCTTCCGGAAAAGAGCCAATTTCTGCCAGAACATCAGCACCACTGATATCAAAAATCTGCTCCGCATTTTTCCCTATGGCAAGCTCCGCAGTAAAAGAACCGGCAACAGAACTGGATCCACAGCCATCGGTGACATAACTCACCCGCTCGACATGCTCACCATTGAATTTGAGATACATTTCCATGGTGTCACCACAGCTGCCTTTTAACCGTGCGAAGGAATCCGCGTCTTCCATTTTTCCGCAAAACCGTGGATTACGCCAGCGGTCAAAACCCTTTTCTCCGAGTACATTTTTTGCCTCCGTAAACACCTCTTCCTGAATTTTATCCACGAAGGCATTAAACTCGTCATCGTTCATTATTCTTTATCCTCTGCCTGATATCCACATTACCAATGTCCCTCGGCGTTTGCTCCGGTGCTGTACTCAACCGGACCGGCCAAAAATGCTGCGACCGCCTCCTCAACCGTACCTGTTACATCACTCACGACCTTTATACCTGCAGCATCGACAGTTTTAAAAGCATTAGGGCCGCAATATCCGGTCAACAGGACCTCAGCACCCTTCTCACTTATCATCGTAGCGGCTTGAATACCCGCCCCCTTGAATGCATTGACATTATCATTGTTATCAATTGCATCAAATTTCATCGTTTCCGTATCAACAATCAGAATATAGGGTGCCCGCCCAAAACGCGGATCAACTTCATCGCTGAGCTGAACCCCTTTTGCTGTAACAGCTACCTTCATAACCAACTCCTCCTGATATTTTTTCGTAAAATCAACCACCGCCGCCGCCACCACAAACCTGATCATTGGTAATCATAGGAATTTTACCGGCAATCATGTCCTCAACAACGGGTCGAATATCAATTCGCTCAGCATCATGATACACATTTATCCCAACTTGCTGAAAACCGGCCAAAGGACGCATTCCAATGCCACCCACGATCAACTGCTGAACCTTGTTTTCTGACAGTAGATTAACGGGGACCATACAGCCACCCTGCACATGCTCTTTATTCTCCAGAATTGAGACCTCGCTTATCTGGCCATCTTCTACATCTATCAGGGTAAAGACATCACAATGGCCAAAATGTCCCGCGCGCTTACCGTCCAAACCGCCCTGCCCTTCTGATGGAACTGCAATACGTACCTTTGTCATTCTAATTTTCTCCTTTTGTTGATTAGTATAACTGCTTTATAAAACTCTGGTAGAAACTGCACTCTGTCAACTTATTATAACATCATCATTTGATGAACTCGTAAAAAGGTCACCCGATGTCTACGCTTATCGGAAGCCTTGGATGGCTAAGTCCGATAAGCGCAGACTTCGAGAAGTTTGATATACAAGGCGTAGTGTTTTTCACAGGTACTCGGCTATACATGAGGTATGTCGAGTGTCTGTGAAAAACCTACAACGCAGTAGATCGGACTTTTTACGACGCCATCATTTTATTACTGTCGAAAAATCCTTTAACCCCATCAGATTCATGGACGGAGATTGCATAATAGCATCCCAGACCTCTCGAACTCTATCAGCCGTATCTGAGTTCCCTTGATATTCCAATATGTTTTTGCCTTGGATCATGGCTCTGGTAAACAGTGGATCAAAGGGAACTCGTCCCACAACCCTCATATTTCTCTTTTCAGCGAATGCTTCTATTTCCATGGTCATCTCCGTGTTCAAATCGTACTTATTCACACAGATCAACCCTGGAATTTTAAAATGGACTGCCAGGTCAGCTACCCGGGACATATCATGAAGACCTGACACGGTAGGTTCTACAACGATCACCAGACCACTTGCACCTCCAATTGAGGCAATAACCGGACAACCTATACCTGGCGGGCCGTCCGTTAAAATAAGATCATTCCCCTTCTCTTCAGCCAGCGTTTTCGCCTGTTGACGAACCAGACTGACGAGTTTACCTGAGTTCTCTTCTGCAATTCCAAGTTTCGCATGAACCATAGCTCCGTGCCGGGTATCCGAAATATACCACTCGCCACATTTCTGTACCGGAAAATCAATTGCCTGTTCAGGACAAAGATCAACACAGACCCCACACCCCTCACAACTTATTGGATCAACGACAAATTCTTCGGAAATAGCTGCAAACTTACACAGTTCCAGGCATCTTCCGCATTCCGAACAGTCGGCAGATCGTATTTCAGCTATCGAACCGCCCATAAAATCCGTTCTTTTTCTCACCTTTGGATTCATCAGCAGGTGCAGGTTTGCAGCATCAACATCAGCATCACACAGTACGTTATTCTCCGCCAGAGAAGCAAAAGCTGCGGTCAGGCATGTTTTGCCCGTCCCGCCTTTACCGCTTATAATGACCAATTCTCTCATACTTTCACTCTCCTTCAGCAACGTGCGAGTATTTCTATACGGTTATATAAATCACGAAACTTATCTGCCCATTCCGGACGTACCTCGATTATCAATTTACCAACGGAGTACGCCTCAGCAATTTTTCTGTCAAAAGGGATCTCCAGTAAAACGGGAATATCTTCTTTGGCTGCGTATTCCCTCACTCCGTCATCCCCGATATCTGACCGATTAATCACCAGACCGCATGGAATACCAAGTGTCTTTACCGCCTCAACACCCAGTTTTAAATCATGCAGCCCAAAAGGAGTTGGCTCCGTTACCATAAGCACGAAATCAGCTCCTTTTATTGCCGCAATAACAGGGCAGGAGGTGCCCGGCGGAGCATCAATAATTGTAATACCGTTGTTCTCATTGATTGAACGCACTTTCTCAATAAGAGGGGGGGACATTGCCTCTCCAACACGTAAACGGCCATGGGAAAAGAGTACATTCCCGGCAGAACCTGACTCAACTGTGCCGAGTATGCGGTTGCCATCCAGAACAGCTCCCTCCTCACACACCTCCATGCACCCGCCGCAGCTGTGACACAGTTCAGGGAATACAAGAACTTTGCCTGCAACGACAGCTAGAGCCCGAAACCTGCAAATCTCTGCACATTTCTTACAACCTGTACACAGCTCATCATCTATCTCCGGGATAAAAGTTGTCACCTCCTCAGCCTGTCCGAGGACAGGATTGAGAAAGAGATGGGCATTCGGCTCTTCCACATCACAATCGAGCAGTCTCACCCCCCGGCCAAGAGCGGATGCCATATTCGTTGCAACCGTTGTTTTGCCGGTACCTCCTTTGCCACTTGCCACACTGATTATCATCTTTTTCGAACTCCTTTTGTAACTGCTCACCCTTCTATCACGCCTTTAACAACGCATCAATTGAATCGAGGATTTCCAGCATCTTCTGAGATTCCTTTTCCCCGGGATTCAGAGGAAGCTGCATAAAAACCCCCAGTCCCTCCGTGTATTCATGAAAATCCTCAGGAGGAAGAGAATTGACCATCGCACAATTTATCAGAGGTTTTTTCTGCATTAATTCAGTGACTAGTGACAAGGGCTCTTCATCCACTAACTCTGCATCGGTTACAACTACGTCAATCGTATTTTCCTCGACTCTTTCCAGAGCTTCATTTTTCGACGTTACATAAACCAGCTCAACTTCATCCCTCTTCCCCAGCCCAGATTCCAACCCTTTTAAGGATGCAGAATCCTTCCCGACCAACATTATACGGACCATTCTCTTCTCCTGATCAAACACATTCATCAGGAGCCTGTCCGAGAATACATTTTGCCCAAACTCTTCGTTATTTCCAAAAAAATAATGCTCGCAATATCACGTATATGGCTGTGCTTATTTTTTTGGAAAACCTCGATTTTGAACAAAATGCTTATTCTAGGACAGTCTCCTAGCCACAACACACCCTTTCAAAAAAGGTCTACTTCTCCCGGGTTTCCATAGCCGCAATCTTCTCCTGCAACTCTTCCATCATCTGCCGGGCGGTATCATACTGCTTTTTTAAAGATACGAGTTCACTTTCCTTTGTAAATCTTTCAACAACAGGAGACTGCGACTGCATTCTTCCTCTCCCAGTTCCCTGCGCCATAGCATACTGCCCTATTCCCCGACCTCTGCCCCTCCCTCTGTCAACATTGGTAAAAGCCGAATAATCGGTTCTCTGGCACATACCCCTCATTTTCCCAGTTACAGGTCCCTGCCCCTCAGGGCCGCTTCGATCGAATCCTGGCATAATAAACCCTCCTGAATAATGTTACATTCTCTGCCCGTTTTTATGCAGCAGCCATTACTTCCGAGTCCGGTTCTCCCGGGCCGGGCAATGGTTTGTCCCACAACACCTGTTGCGTGGACATCCGGGCATAGTAAAATCAGCCAAATCCATACCTCTGACATAAAGAGACAAAACAGCCTCAGCTTTACCGGTAACAAAAGGGATGACTTCAATTTCATTTGCCGCAAGCATTGCAGCAGGTTCATCGGATAATGCCCCACAGATCAGTACCTGCACTTCCAGCTCTGCAAGCAGCTCAATGAAACGGCTGAACACCCCAGCCTGAAACAGCTCGATCTGTCTGTTAATAACTTCTGTCTCTCGGACCTCTGCAACAAGCAGGGTTTGAGCTGAATCAAATACAGGAGATATTCGGTTACCCCATACTGTTATGGCTATTTTCATTCTTGCCCCTCCACAACTTTCACAGCAAGATATGGACCATAAAAAATAAAAACTTAAATTATGTTTAATTATAGGGTATTAAAAAGAATCCTGCGAAGATAAAGCCATAAAAAACAGAGCATATAGTCGCACATACGCAACCGTAAAACCAGTCATAGTCGCATGTGTGCGACTATGGGTGCGACTATACATGGCCGGACCTGCCATCTACTCCGGGAAGAGAGATGTTATATTTTTTCAATTTTCTAAAGAGGGTGCTCTTGTGAATACCCAGCTCTTTAGCGGCTGCAGACCTGTTATACTTATTATTTTTCAAGGCTTCGGAAATTTTTTCTTCTTCCGTTACCCGAACCAATTCACCGATCGAAGAATGATGCCGCGGCTTTGCTATCCTCTTTTCAAGAAGATAGGCAGGTAAATGTGGCAGCCCTAACTCTCCTTCAGGACAGAGAACAAAACCGTGTTCAATAATATTCTCCAGTTCTCGAATGTTGCCTGGATAATCATGGGACAGCAGAACAGCCATAGCATCTTTGCTGACTCCTGAGACCGACCTTCCTTTGAAACGGTTCATTTTCTTTATGAACCGCTCAATCAACAGAGGGATATCTTCCATCCTCTCCTTTAAACAGGGGAGCTTAAAACGGATAATATTTATCCTGTAAAAGAGATCGCGACGAAATTCACCGCTCTGGACCATCTCTTCAAGATCCCGATTGGTCGCAGCAATTATCCTGGCCTCTGTTTTGACTTTCTCCACACTGCCGAGAGGCTGAAATTCCTTTTCTTCGAGAACTCTCAGCAACCGAACCTGAAAAGCAGCACTGGTATCACCAATTTCATCAAGAAAAACTGTCCCCCTCCCTGAAGCAGCAAAAATTCCGGGCTTATCTTTGTCGGCACTTGTAAAGGCACCGGCTTTATAACCAAAAAGTTCAGATTCAAGCAGGGTATCCGGCAGTGCGCCACAGTTTACAGCAAAGAAAGGTTCATCCTTTCTAAAGGAGAGGTTGTGAACTGCTGAGGCCATCAGTTCTTTTCCTGTTCCGGTCTCTCCTTCAATAAGAACCGTGGAATCACTCTCTGCCACCTGGTACAGGATGTTGAAAATTTTCTTCATAGCTTTACTGCGACTGATCATATCCTCTATCTGATAACTTCCTGTCAGTTCCCGCCGCAGTTCTTCCACCAGGCTATGATCCCGAAAAGTTTCTACCCCGCCGAGAACCTCCCCTTTTTCATTTTTCAACGGAGAAGTTGAAACTGAAATAGGAATACGTTTCTGCCGATTGTTGATTATATAGGCGGAGCTGCTGACAAAGGATTTACCCTCTTTCATCGTGCGCTTTAAGGCACAGTCGCCCTCACACATGTTGGAACGAAAAACCTCCCAGCAATATCGCCCCACGGCCTCTTCCCGTTTTGTTCCCGTTATCTCTTCAGCGGCCCTGTTGAACGTCATAATCCGCCAGTTATGATCAACGGTAAAAACACCATCTGAAATTGACTCCAGGATAATTTCATTTTCAGATTTTGGTGTTGCTCCAGATTCTTTCATCCATCACACCTCTATCACTTCTGCTTTTTCATCACTGCCTCAAGAACATAGGGATAAATATTCTCAACTATAACCTTATACCCTTCCGCATTCGGATGCAGGCCGTCGCCGATGGTCATTTTCCGCTTCATCGCCACACCTTCAAGAAAAAAAGGCATAAATACTGTCTCAAATTCATCGGCCAGTTTCGGATAAATATCATTAAATCGCTTAACATATACAGGTCCGAGATTCCAAACCATCTTCATCCCGGCAAGAACAGTAATCACTTCTGCATCGTTCAACCTTAAAAGAATGTCCCGGATATTCTTTTCCACCATATCCGGATCAATGCCACGGAGCCCGTCATTTGCCCCCGTCTCCAGTATCACAATATCCGGCTTCATCCCAAGCACCCAGTCAATACGGGACAGCGCTCCACTGCTTGTCTCTGAGCTCACTCCGCTGTTAATCACTTGACAGTGGCCGTATCCATCTGATTTGAGTTTAAGACCAAGGACAGCGGGATAACTCTCCTCCTCATTCAGACCATATCCGGCAGTAAGACTGTCGCCGACAGCGACTATAATTATCTCATCCTGTTTATCACTTTCTACTGTTAATTCTTTTTCCTCTTCTCGAGTACACCCTGTACCGACAAACATCATGATGCCGGCCAGGAATAACAAGACCCTCATTATTTCTTTTTTCTCCGTATAATATCAGCCCTGTTGACGCAGAAATTGAGCTGGTTTTTTTCGTATTATTGAGACTGAACCAAGTAAACCGAGAGTGGTAACAAGGATTACGGTTAGACCAATGAGAACAAAACAGGCTTTCCAGGAAAATACATATTGTATCTCGAGAAAAAAATAACACAGCCCCCATCCTGCGGCCTGACCCACCACTATGGCGAAGACAGAGCTCAACAGGGCGAGCAGTAAATTTTCAAGAAAAAAGATACGCATGACGAAGCGGCTGTCAGCTCCCAAAATCTTATAACTGACCGCTTCCTTAATTCGCTCAAGCCGTGTAGCCAAAATAGAGCTGACAATAATCAGCCCACCCGCCAGAATGGAAAATGCGGCAAAGAAATTAATTATTTTACTGAGTTTTAGCATCATTTCCCCCATCTCTTTCGCAGTTTCTCCGACATTAATGGTACTGATATTGGGAAAACTTTTAACGATACGGTTCTCAAGCCGGGAAATTTTGTCACGTTCGACGTTGAGTGCCGCAAAATAGGTCTGAGGTGCCTCTTTTAAATATTTTTCTGGAAAAATAAAGTAGAAAAACGGATATAGCATTGAACGGGTGCGACTTCGTATACTGCTGACTTCGGCCTTGAGGGGTACTCCCTGTATATTGAATTCAAGAATATCTCCAATTTTCATATCTCCCATTCTGGCTACAGTATCAAGTACGGAAACCTGCATATCAGGATCACCTTGCTCATTTTTTCGAAAAAGAGTTTCTCCAGCCATAAGAATTTCATCTTCCAGCAGGCTGTCTCTGTAGGTTAGATTAAATTCACGGGCCAGATTATCACGCCGCTTTTTCATCTCCTTTCCGCGATTCACCTCTCTACTGTTAACCGAGATCAACCTGGCTCTGATTACCGGATGGAGAGTAACATTGTTCCCTACAAGTTTCCTGAACTCTTCTTTTTGATTTTTCTGAATATCAAGACTGAAAAGTGTCGGTGCATCAGCCGGAAACGAATCTATATAGTTTCCACGCAGATTATTCTCTACGAGATAAATAGTCATCAAAAGTGACAGGGGTATGGCAAGTGTCACCACTATTGCCTGCGTAACATTGCCTGGCCGGAGAAGACTTCTCAAAACAAGCCTGAGATAGAAATTTTTCCATTCAACTTTGGACAAAAGGAAAAAAGCAAGCCTTGTCATCAGACCAATCCCCCCCACGAGCAGGAAGATCCCCGTAAGAAAATAAAAACCCGTCCGGGCATCATTGAGATAACGAATCAGGAGAACAGTCAGCCCGCTCACTCCAATTAGAATTCCCAGATAGTAGCTGAAGGTTTTTGCAACCCTGGAAAATTCACTTCTGAAAATCGCCCCGGGTTTTACATTCTTGATCCGCCAGAGAGGCAGGAAGGTAAATAAGGAGACAACCATCAAACCGACAACTACCCCCTCCAAAAGATCCGCAAAAGTAGGCTGAAGAACAATATCCCGGGGCAGGAATCCCTTAAAAAGAACGGCAACATCCCCCTTGACAAACAGGCCGGACAGCACACCCAAAATACAGCCGGCACCACTGAGGATAAGAACAAACAACAGATAATGGCGAAGCAGATAACCTCCCGTTGCGCCGAGTGATCTTATGACAGCAAAATTCTTTTCCTTCTGACGCAGTATGGCAGAGAGTGAAATCTCTATACCGATCCCGGCCAGAAGCAGGGTACATACCGCAATAAGAGATAGAAAAAAGAGGAGATTATCGAAAAACCGTTTTATCCTCGACCCTGCATCTCTATAGGTCTCTACCCGTTCCTGCCCGGCCACACTTTTTCCCCGCAGCTGGACAGCCACACTGTCAACTGCGGCAGCGGTTGCATCCACTAGTTTTAGCAGGGTTTCATACCTTACCCTGCTCCCCTGTTTTACCAGATCCATACGGGGAAGATCCCTGCCTGAAACCAGGATCCGTGGGCCAATATTAAAGAAATTCACCGGTTTTGCAGATTCATAAACGATGACATCTGCAATTCTAAACAGACCTTTTCCTATCAGCAGCTGGTCCCCAACAGTTATACCAAGCCTGTCCAGGACAGCCTGGCCTACAACAATTTTTCCTGGTTCAAGAACCTGGGAAAATTCCCTTCCCGACACCAGATCAACCCTGCCATAAAGGGGATACCCATCCTCCACTCCTTTGATATTACACAGGAGTGATGCACTTTCGTCACTTTTTCGGGCAACTGAATAAAATCCCCAGGTGCGAACAGCGCTCACCTTGTTTTCCCCTGTCAGTCCCATAACAGAATGTTGCATATCAGGTGACAGCTCATAATGTGAGTGGATAATTACATCACCTCCATGCAGGGCCTTGGCGTCTCCACCCACTGAACGATCTATATCTCTTCGAAAACTGTTCACGACAACAAGCGACACAAGAGAAAGGGCCACACAGAGAATATAAATAACTGCCTGTTTCTTTGTATGTAAAAGCTCTCGCAGCAAAAACCTTCCATTTACCACTTTTTTCACCTTTCCAGGGTTAACCGGCCATCGTGCAGGCGAAACACCCGGTCCGCTCTTTCTGCGATGGTTCTATTGTGCGTGGCCATGACAAATGTTGTCCTCTGATCCTTATGAATACTCATCAACAGTTCAATTATTCCGTCGCTGTTTTCCGAATCAAGATTTCCGGTGGGTTCATCGGCAAAAACAATTTTGGGATCATTTATCAGAGCACGACATATCGCTACACGCTGCTTTTCTCCTCCGGACAACTGTTCTGGAAAACTGTTCCACCTCTGGCTGAGTCCTACTCTTTCAAGAAGTTCCTCGGCCTTCATTTTTGCCAGTCGATCGCCCTTCAATTCTGCCGGAAACATTATATTTTCCAGACCATTCAGGGAAGGAATAAGATGGAATGACTGAAATACAAAGCCTGTAAGACTGTTGCGGACTGGTGCAAGCTGATCCTCGCTCAGCCTGGTCA
>DAOVUU010000307.1 GCA_030632405.1 Desulfobulbaceae bacterium
GGATGAAATGATGATCGGTTTTGATAAGGCGGGTAGCCGGGACCGCCGCATATAATTCGGTGATATCAGGGCGCCACACTAGCAGATACAGAAAAAGGATTCAAGATGATTTTTTCAGGAAAATTGCCAGCACTGAGGAAGCTACATGATCTTGACAACAACGAGTGTAATATCGTCCTCTTGAGGAAGTTCTTCACGAAAAGATACAACGTTGTTAATGATGCTTTCTTTGATTATTTCTGCCGACCTTGATGCGTTGCTGTGGATAATTTCCTTTAAACGACTGTGCCCGAACATTTCACCGTTGCTGTTTGTCGATTCCCATATACCGTCCGTGCCAATCAGGATAATATCGTCTGTTTTTAGATCAGTTTTGATCGAGTCCTGGTATTGATGCTTTTGATCTACCCCCAGGACAAGTCCGGGGCCGTCAAGCAGACTGAAGGTTTGGGAGGCAGAATCGAAAAAATGTGCGGGCTCATGGCCGGCACGTATCCAGCGTAAAGATTTTTCGGCAGGGTTCATCTCCAGGAAAAACATGGAGGTAAATCGACCTGATATCGAACAATCTCTGGTGATGTATATATTGATGGCATTGAGAAGTTCTGCGGGTGATTGATATGAGGCAGCAGCCATATGCAGAAAGGCACGAACAGATGTCATCAAAATCGCTGCTCCCACACCATGCCCGCATACATCGGCGACGGCGATGCCAAGTCTGTTCTCTTTTACCTGAAAATAATCGTAATAATCGCCGCCTGTTTCATCACAATAGAGGCTGGTTCCCGAGATATCCAGACCTTTAATATAAGGACTGCTGCGGGGGAGTAGATTTTGCTGTACTTCTTCCGCCAGTTTTATTGCACTGAGCAGCTCAAATCGGTGTCGAAGTCCGTCTATCATATTGTTGGTGTGCCCTGCAATTACACCAAACTCATCCTGGGTGGCAACTGGTACCTTCTGGCTGAGGTTACCGTCACTGACCTGTTCAAGAATTTTCGTTTCATTTTTGAACAGAAGCTGCATGTTTTTTGAGTAGGCAAAGATTAGGTTAATTATTAAAACCATTAGAACGGCCATGATAAAGAAGATCTCATACGTAACAGAGAGCTGAGCGCTGTGTATTGAGGACTCGTTCTGGGCAACCTTTGTCAACCACACAATGTCTCTGGTGAATACAAGGGCCATCAGCATAGCAACGAAAAATGTTAAACTTACTGTAATAAGGCTAAATTTACGGGTCATTGAAAAGAGCTTTTTGGGAAGGGGAGCAGTGTAATCCTGCCTCATAGCCTGTAAAATTATCAGTCTTTCCTGGTTGAGTGCTGCATCCAGTCCAATGAAAAAGCCAGCGATAATACAGCCAATCATCAAGGGGAAAAGACTGTATAGAGGAAAACCGTAGGTGATTTTATTATAGGTGTAGAGTGTTATTCCGGCGACCAGACAGAGGGTGAGTTCAGTGAAAAAGGCGTATTTGGGTTGGGTTTCTCTGGCAGCTTTCTGGACAAAATATCTGTAGAGGAGAGGCCGGAAGATGGCCAGCACTACTGCAAAGACCGAGGCTGTAATGATCCCCAGAGTCACGGGGGATAACGAGGCCAAAAAAGGTCAGACCTGGCCACCATAAAATGTCAGGGCCAGCACAGCGAATGTATATTGGATAAAGAATCGCATTGCATCTATAGGGGTTGAAGATGGCAGGGCATCTGTGAGGCAACCTGCCCGTCATAATTCGAAATTTGTAAAATCCCAGGTCCCTGTTTAATACTCCCAAAAGGGATGCTGAAGCGCAGAACATAATTCTTTATGTGGCACATAGAAATTATGGATAAAGGCGTTTTTGTCAAGTGGCCATTAAACGGCTTGTTTTGTTCTTTCTATCTTTTTTAATATCACAAAGTGGTGTATGTTTGTGCGCAATGCTGTTTTAGAAGAGAGACATAAACCATGGGCCGCTTAATGATTTCGGCGATTTCTTTGCAATCCCCGATGAGTTCAGATGGTGGTATAGGTATCTAACACCGTAACAACGGTAAGCAGGACGGCATAAGTACCTTGGTGGTGAATTTTATGTTCATAATTTTAAAACCTCTTTTCCGTTTCGAAGTCTTCGCTTATCTGTTGTTTTTTATGACAGACTTTCAGGAGTAAGGTACTAAAAAGAGCGGTCGGGAGTGAAATTGGGGGGGGTGATGTATGTCTGAGAGGAAATCGGATCTACCAGAACAACAGGGTGAAGCTGCGGATAATAATGATGCAACGTGGCAGGAGCAGGTGGGCCTTTCTATAAAAACACCGATTGGTTTATTTGGAATCGGTATTACCACTATGTGCTTCACTCTGACAGTAATTGGTCTTTTCGGCCATGTGACGGGGCTGATTGAAAATCAGTACGCAGCTATTGTCACATTTCTGGTGTTCCCGTCAGGGATGATTTTCGGTTTGATTCTTATACCGGTCGCCTGGTATATGCGACGCAAAAAATGGTTTAAGGACAGTTTGACTTCGGGTACTGTGATTGTAGATTTTGGAAAGGCCCGACATCGAAAAGGAGTCGTTCTGTTTCTTGTTCTTTCCATCGTAAATCTGGCTGTATTCTCTCTGGTTATATACGAAGCCTATCACTTTACCGAATCAGATTTTTTTTGTGGAGCCGTGTGTCATACGGTAATGGATCCTGAGTATACAGCTTATCAGCGCTCATCCCATGCAAAGGTCGGTTGTGTTTCCTGTCATATAGGTTCAGGTGCCGAATGGTATGTGAAAGCAAAATTATCAGGTCTTCGCCAGGTCAAAGCCGCTATTGACGGTAGTTACAGTACGCCGATTCCGGCACCGGTTGAACATCTTCGTCCGGCCCAGGACACTTGTGAACAGTGCCACTGGCCTGAAAAATTTCATGGGAAAAAGATCAAACAATTCGTCAGTTATACAAATGACGATCAGGAAAATCCGGAAATTCAGGATATAGCCCTGCACATAGGCGGACGGAACCCCCTGACTGACACTTTTGAAGGTATTCACTGGCATGTAAGCAATGATGTGAAGGTAGAGTATGAATCTCTGGATGATACCAGAACCTCAATAGGGAGAATAAAAGTTACCAAACCGTCGGGCGTCACTGAAGAATATTCAATCGATAATGGGGAGACAGCCGGGGAAGGTGAAGGACGATGGCGTACTATGGACTGTGTCGACTGCCATAATCGGCCAACCCACGTGTATGACGACCTCGAGGAGAAGGTTGATTTTGGTCTCTACAGCAAGAAGCTGGATCCTCAAATCCCGGGGCTTCGAGAGGATAGTCTTACTGTATTGCAAAAAGAGTATCAATCACGAAAAGATGCACAGGAGCAGATAGTGGAAACACTGCTTTCTCTACAGGCGGAGAGGAATGGGACTGATTTTGTTGCAGAAAACGAGCAGGCTCTTATCTCTTCCGGAGGATATCTGCTCGACAGTTATCTGGCCAATGTCTGGCCGGCAATGAAAGTTACCTGGGGAACCTATAAAGGCCACAACGGGCACCGGTTTGAAGAGGATGGATATGGTTGTTTTCGCTGCCATGATGAAGAGCATACTACCGAATTTGGCAAAACGATCTCTCAAAGCTGTGATCTCTGTCATGATGAGCCTGAGTAGAATTTAACTACCGGGTGAACCACTGTTTTCTCGAGCTTTTTACGTTTATCGGGGGTAGTTTGGGAAGGATGTCAGGTTTTTTTATTCGGAATAGGTGAGAAGGTTAACGGTTCAAACTGATGGAGGCAATTCTCTCTCGATGGTGAAGAGGTTTTGACAATTATATGGGTGAGTCATCGGTTACAACAGGGTCAAAAAGAAATTCTCTGCGTTTTCATTTTAAGGAAGAACTGCAGGTCAGCTATAAGACCGCTTATAAGGATGGAGAGGCTCTTTTGGTAAATATCTCTACAGGTGGATGCATCGTTAACAAAGCAAGTATTCCTGTCGAAGTTGACGAAAAGATTCTTTTTTGCTTTGCTATCCAGAGTCTCCCAAAACCACTGGAGATACAGGCTGTATGTGTTCGTCTTGATGGTGACAGTTTTGCTGCAAAATTTGTTGGCGTAGATGGCGGAAATGAAAGCCGGGTTGTCAAATTACTGGCTGCTCAGGCGAGAGCCGAGACTGACTGATCTCCATTCTATCCAGTTCCAC
>DAOVUU010000004.1 GCA_030632405.1 Desulfobulbaceae bacterium
CGTCTCTTCAGGGATTGTCGGAATGTCTTTTGATTCTGGAGAAAGTAGAAGATATGAAAATCGAAAAAATGATAGAATGACTGCAACTAAAACCATAACATCGTATCCGAGGACCTTGCAGACACTTCTTCAGGGAGTTGATCATACCTCTGTGAAGGACTGTTCCAGAGGAAGCAAAAAGGATATTTCTATCGATTTTGTCACATCGGATTCAAGAAAGGTTCTTGCCGGGGCCCTTTTTGTGGCAATCAGAGGAGTAGAGTTTGATGGACATGATTTTGTCTCCGGCGCTCTTGCTAACGGGTGTGTGGCTGTCATCTGCGAGGCAGGGCGGGTTGATCGACATCAGCTGGGCGAGTGGGATGGTATCTTAATAGAAGTTGAAAACAGCGCCAAAGCTTATGGGTTGATTGCTGCAAACTACTATGGCAGACCTGCAGAAAAACTGGTTCTCATAGGGGTTACCGGCACTAATGGAAAAACGACAGTCACCTTTTTACTGGAGCAGGTTCTTCTTCATGCCGGTTTGAAAGTGGGCGTCATTGGTACCGTAAATAATAGATATGTTGGACAAAATGGTGAGGAGGTGGTCTTGCCGACACGGTTTACTACCCCTGAAGCATTGATGCTGCAGCAGCTTCTTCGTGAAATGGCAGATGCCGGAGTCCGCTATGTCATAATGGAGGTTTCATCCCACGCACTTACTCAGAACAGGATCAGTAATATTCGTTTTAAGGTGGCCGCATTCACTAATTTGTCCAGGGATCATCTTGATTACCACATCAGCATGGAAGACTATTTTTCTGCAAAATTGAAGATCTTTACAGAGCATATGGCGGGAGATGGAACTGCAGTGTTACCGGTTGGCACTTCAGGAAGTGACGAGCAGGCATGGTATGCGTCTCTGGTTGGCAGTTGCCGGAGATTCTGCAAAAATATTATTTATTGGGGGGATGGGGAAAACGCAGATATTCGACTGCTCGGATACGATTCAAGGCTCGAAAAAACAGTTCTGGATGTTCTTCTTAATGAAGGAAAAAAGATCAGACTCTGTTCACCCCTGGTTGGCAGGTTTAATATTGACAATTTATTGACTGTATTTGGTCTCAGTTCCAGTCTGAAGATAGATTTGAATAGTGTTACAGGTGGGCTTGAAAAAGCTTTTGGGGCACCCGGGAGACTCGAAAGGGTTGTCGATTTACTGGATGAGCCATTAAATGGACCGGTAGTCTTTGTTGATTATGCTCATACTCCTGATGCCTTGGAACAGGTCCTTTCCACCCTTGCATCATTGCCCCATGGAGAACTGTTCTGTGTTTTTGGCTGTGGTGGTGACAGGGATAATGGTAAACGGCCTGTGATGGGAGAGATTGCAAGTCGTTTCAGTGACGTTGTGATCGTGACCGATGATAACCCCCGAACTGAGGATCCGAATCATGTTGTTGATCAGATTCTGGCCGGGATCAATATGACCGATTTCGATCAGAGGCCTGCCGAATCGTTGAAAAAGAGAAGAACCGGGAATAAGAGCGTTGTTGTCGAGCGAGACAGGGGAAATGCTGTCAGGCTAGCAATCACCTGTGCCGGTAGAGAAGATGTGGTGCTTATTGCGGGGAAGGGTCATGAGACTTATCAATTAAGTATCAGAGGAAGAAGATTTTTTGATGACATGCTGGAGGCTAAGAAGGTGTTCTGTTCGTGGACGAATAAGAGGATTGCGAAGAGCGTTGAGGGAAAAATATCAGGTGGTGGAAACAATGATCAACTGCTCGGAGAGGTGATAACTGACAGCAGACAGACGAGTGAAAATTCGATTTTTGTTGCTCTTAAGGGGGAAAAATTCGATGGCCACGAGTTTGGATTTCAGGCTGTTGAAAATGGTGCAGCCTGTCTGCTTGTGGAACAGGAAATAGAACTGCCTGCAGGAACAGATGTCAGTCAGGTTGTTGTCTCCGATACATTGAAAGCACTTGGAGATATGGCAGCCTACAGGAGGAACCAGTTGGAAAAAGTCTGCAACCAGACTGTGATTGGTATAACAGGGAGTTGCGGAAAGACAACCGTAAAGGAAATGGTGGCTGCAATACTTCGGCGTAAATGGCCGGAAGGTCCAGAGTATCCGGAAGACTGCGTTCTTAAAACCCAGGGAAATTTTAATAATCTTATCGGTATGCCACTTTCCCTTTTGCCTCTCAATCTCAGTCATCGTGCGGCTGTTTTGGAGATGGGGATGAACCAGCCGGGGGAGTTGCGTCGTCTTGTAAAAATTGCAGATCCGGACATCAGCTGTATTGTTAATGTACATGGTGCACATCTTGAGGGACTCCATTCTATTGAGGGAGTTGCGAGGGCAAAGGAGGAACTTTTTGCAGGGACCAAAAAGAGCGGGATACTGGTTGTTAATCTCGATGATCCGAGGGTCAGCAGTCTTGCCGAAAAATACGAGCACGACAAAATAATGTTCACTGCTCTTGAGGAAAATCAGCATAAACAATCTGATTTATGGGCAACTGATATTAATCTCAAAAAGACAGGAGTCATCACCTTCACACTGCATTATCATAAAGAAAAGGAAGATATTCATCTCTATGCGGCGGGAATACATAATGTATCCAACGCAATGGCGGCAGCAGCAATTGCATGCAGCAGCGGCGCAAATATTCAGGAGATAGCCGCGGGTCTCGCAGATTTCAGGCCACCTGATAAGCGTATGGAGATGATGCGGGCGAAAGGCGGGTACGGTTTACTCAATGATACATACAACGCGAATCCCGCTTCCATGTCGGCCGGTTTGAAGACCTTGAAGCAGATGGCCGGAAAATCAAGTGCGGCGATTCTCGGGGATATGCTGGAACTCGGAGAAACAGCAGGGGAGGCGCATTATGAACTGGGACGATTAATCGCCGAATTAGGGATAGAGCGTGTTGGTCTCATTGGGCAATTTAAAGAGGAAATCAGAAAGGGGGCTTTAGCCGGAGGTGCAGAGAGTGCACGTATTCGCCTTTTTGATGAGAAACAATTTGCTGTTGACTGGGTAAATGATCTCGTTGCTGAGAAAAAACTTGGACAAGATGACCTGCTCCTGGTAAAGGCTTCACGTGGTTTACGTTTTGAGACAATTGTGGCGGAGCTGGTACCATAAGAGCCTGCCCGTGTTCATGTCCTGGATGTATATTTTGTTTATGTAATATCAAATAGTTACTATATATTTATTATGTTATATCATTTTCTTTATCCATTGAATACCGTTTTTTCAGGATTTAATGTTTTTCGGTATATAACCCTTCGCTCAATTGGGGGAGCGGTTACAGCGTTTCTTGTTGTTCTCATTCTTGGCCCGTATTTTATCCGCATGATGAAGCGGTTTCAGATCGGTCAAGTGGTTCGTGACGATGGTCCGGCAACACATCTGGCAAAGCAGGGTGTACCCACAATGGGAGGATTACTCATTCTTTTTGCCATTACGACGGCGACGATTTTGTGGGTTCGTCTTGATAACCCTCTTGTCTGGCTGGGATTATTTGTCACGTTGTTTTATGGCGGTATTGGTTTCGTTGATGATTACTGGAAAATAAAAAAACAGAACTCAAAGGGACTGAGTGCGAAAGGGAAGCTCCTGTTGCAGGCAGTCGGTGGTTCAGTTGTTGGCCTGTTTATCTATTTTCATCCGGGTTTTGATGGCCATTTGAGTATTCCGTTCCTGAAAAATTTTCAGCCGGATCTTGGTTGGTTTTATGTGATATTTGCAGTGGTTGTAATTATTGGAGCGTCGAATGCAGTTAACCTTACGGACGGTCTGGATGGTCTTGCGGCAGGGCCTACCATTGTGACAGCTGCAGTTTATCTGGTTTTTTCGTATCTGGCCGGTCATGTTGTACTGGCAGAATACCTTCAGCTGCCATATGTCGCCGGCAGTGGTGAACTGGCTGTCTTCTGTGGTGCAATATTTGGGGGGTGCCTTGGCTTTCTCTGGTTCAATGCGTTTCCAGCCCAGATGTTTATGGGCGATGTAGGCTCTCTTGCCCTGGGGGGTGCCCTGGGATCAATTGCAATTATCATTAAGCAGGAATTTTTACTGGCTATAGTTGGTGGAATCTTCGTGATGGAAGCACTATCAGTCATTATGCAGGTAGGCTATTTTAAAATAACCCACGGCAAAAGAATTTTTCTGATGGCCCCTTTTCATCATCACTTTGAAAAAAAAGGGTGGCATGAGCCGAAGGTGGTTGTCAGGTTCTGGATTGTATCCATCATTCTCGGGCTTTTGGCAGTTGCTACACTGAAGTTGAGATAGTGGGTAACAGACTGCAAATATTGCCCGGGGTAAAGGTTGCCGTATTGGGACTTGGCGTATCCGGGAGGGCAGCTGTTAAGTATGCTTTACTGCAGGGAGCAGAAGTTTTTGTTTCTGATATCAGGTCAAAAGAAGAGCTGACAGCCCAGGAAGCAGATTTATTCGGTACAGCTGGGATCCACTGGGAGACAGGAAAACATACTGCACAGTTCCTGGCCCAAGCCGATATGGTTATTATAAGTCCGGGGATCAGCATCATTTCCCCACTGATGGATGACCTGCGGTTCAGATCCATACCCATTGTCGGTGAACTGGCTTTTGCTGAAGCTGCGATAAGTAAGCCTATAGTTGCCGTTACCGGTACAAATGGGAAAACAACTGTCACCACACTTGTTGGAGAGTTACTGAAAAAGGCTGGAAAACGAGTTTTTATTGGCGGCAATATCGGCATTTCACTTTTTGATTATCTCTGTGATCCGGAGGGGATCGATGTTATTGTTCTGGAGGTATCCAGTTTTCAGCTGGAAACCGCCGGGGATTTCTCCCCTGATATAGCAATATTACTTAATGTCAGCCCGGATCATCTTGACCGGCATGGAAATTTCAGAAAATATTGTGAAGCAAAAATGAAAATATTTTCCCACCAGAGAAAGGGGGATGTGGCAATTATAAACGGTGATGACCCTCACTGCAGACAATTGTTGGAGAATATTTTACCGGATAGTTTGTTTTTTGGTGTTGATGAAAAATTTGAGGCTGGGATATCAGGCCGCGATGTTGTATTGTATCCGGGCAGTGAAAAGGAGATTTACCGTCCCGGGTCAACTTCGCTAAAAAATCGTATAGGCCTGTATAACAGCGCGCCTGCCATCATTGCCGCAAAATTGCTTGGCTGTTCACAGTCGCAGATTCAAACTGTACTGGATACGTTTTCATCTTTGGAACACCGGATGGAATATGTTGCAAATGTCGGGGGCGTCACCTATTACAATGATTCAAAGGCGACCAATACGGGGGCGGTTGCTGCTGCCCTCAGCCAGCTTGAAGAAAAGGTAGTTTTAATAGCTGGCGGGCGTGATAAGGGAGATGATTATGGTCTGCTGAGGCAGAGTGTGTCTGAACATGTGAAGACGCTGATTGTAATTGGTGAATCTGCCGACAGTATTGAGGAGGCTCTTCGAGGGACGGCGGATATCGTAAGGGCGGAATCAATGAAAGATGCGGTACGAAAGGCTGCAGAGATTGCCGATGTGGGAGATTCAGTTCTCCTTTCTCCTGCCTGTGCAAGTTTTGACATGTTTACCGGATATGGTCAACGGGGAAAGGTATTTAAAAGGGAAGTGGAAGCACTCGGAAAACCTGGGTAGAGGAGAAAGAGCAAGTGGCCAGCGGAGGTAAGCCAATTCGGTTGTTATTGACTGGAGGAGGAACCGGTGGTCATCTGTTTCCGGCTGTTGCAACAGCCCAGGAGTTTGAGCGGCAGAGGCCGGGGACCGAGATACTGTTTGTCGGCACCCGTCGTAAAATGGATACCGAGAGTCTGGCTGCATACGGTTTCAGCAGTGAGTCTATTGTCAGTTATGGGTTGAAGGGAAAGTCCATTACACAGCTTTTCAAGGCAGTAGTGACACTTCCACTTTCGTACGTTCAGGCGGTTAAAATAATCAGGAAATTTAATCCTGACATGATTTTAGGGGTTGGTGGTTATGTTACCGGTCCCGTTGTTGCCGCCGGTAAAAGTTGTGGAATTCCGACGCTTATACATGAACAGAATTCGATTCCGGGGCTGGCGAATCGTAAACTGGGAAAAATCGTTGACAGAATATGCCTTTCTTTGCCGGGCAGTGAGGTCCATTTTCCTGCCGATAAAATAGTTCACACCGGAAATCCTGTCCGAAAGAATATTCTTGATCTTCTAGGGGAAAAAAGAACAGGGGGAAAACCGGAAAAGCCTACTCTGCTCGTGCTCGGCGGGAGCCAGGGAGCTCAAATGGTGAATAAGCTGGTAACAGAGGCTTTTCTTTTACATGGCCTGTCTTCAAAAGTGAATCTGATACATCAGACAGGAGAAAAGGATGCTGCAGAGGTCTTGAAGCTTTACGAAAATGGTGGCATAAAAGCGAAAGTAAAACCCTTTTTTAAGAGGATGGACAAGGTGTACGAACAAACAGATCTGCTGGTGTCGAGAGCGGGCGCAACTACTTTATCAGAGATATCTGTCCTTGGAAAACCTGCAATTTTAATTCCTTATCCTTATGCAGCTGATAATCATCAGACCAAAAACGGTGAATATTATGTGCAGGGAGGAGGGGCATTGCTCTATCAGGAGAAAGACATATCAGGAGTTGGTCTGGCCAGGTGCATAGATGAACTCGCCTCTGATCCAGAACGACTGGAGACGATGGGAGCCGCAATGAGGGAACTTTCATTTCCTGATGCGGCTGAAAGGATTGTGGCCTGCTGCCTTGAGACAATTAATACCTCCCACTGAAAATGCATTGGAAAACTAAACACATACACTTTGTCGGGATCGGTGGAATTGGAATGAGTGGTATTGCTGAGTTGCTGTTGAATCTTGGTTACAAGGTTTCCGGATCTGATCTGGGTAGTTCTTCAATTACTGAAAAGTTACAAAACCAGGGTGGAATAATCTTTAAAGGCCACAGGGGACAATGGGTGGATGGTGCCGATGTAGTTGTCACATCCTCGGCTATCCCTGCCACCAATCCCGAAGTTGAAAAGGCCCTGGCAATGCATATTCCAGTTATTCAGCGTGCGGAAATGCTGGCTGAATTGATGAGATTGAAAAAATATGGCATTGCTGTTGCCGGCAGCCACGGTAAAACTTCCACAACTGCGATGGTAAGCTGGATGCTGGCAGACGGAGGTTTGGATCCGACTATTGTAATAGGTGGTAAGGTCGATGCACTGGGGGGAAATGCAAAACTTGGACAAGGTGAATTTCTGGTGGCTGAAGCCGACGAAAGCGATGGTTCCTTTCTCAGGCTTTCTCCAGTATTGGAGGTCATAACAAATATTGACCTTGAACACCTTGACTATTACAGGGATATTGACCATATAAAAGAAACTTTTCTGGAATTTATCGAAAAAGTGCCTTTTTATGGCGCCGTTATAGTCTGTCTGGATGATGCGAATATAGCGGATATTCTCCCAAAAATAAAAAAACGTACGATTACCTACGGTTTGACTTCCCAGGCAGACATTTATGGGGAAAATGTTGTTTTTGAGGACGGAAAGGTTCACTTTACTGTGAAAAAAGACGGGAAGGAAATCGGAACCCTTTCTATCGTCCCACCGGGAAAACACAATGTGTATAATGCCCTGGCAGCGGTTTGTGTCGGGCTGGAACTTCAGATTCCATTTACTATTATTCAGGCGGGACTGGAAAGTTTTGAGGGTGTCCAGCGTAGAATGCAGAAGAAGGGAAGTTATAAGGAAATTACAGTGGTTGATGACTATGGACATCATCCCACTGAAATCAGGGCAACTTTGTCCGCAATAAAAGATGCGTGGCCGGATAAACGGCTGGTAGTCCTTTTTCAGCCACACAGGTATACAAGGACTAAAGCCCTGTTCAAGGAGTTTCAGACTTGCTTTCATAAAGCAGACCTTTTAGTTATGACTGATATTTATGCAGCAAGTGAATCTCCCATTGCAGGTGTTACAGGTGCTGGATTACTTGAGGCGACAAAAAATCATGGTCAAAGACACACTCTGTACATTGAAGAGGTCGAGGGTATGGCTGCAGAGCTGCTGCCTCATCTGCGGGAAGGAGATCTTGTGTTGACGCTCGGAGCGGGGAATATTGTCAAGGCAGGAGAAGATTTGCTGGACGCATTGGCAGCATAGTGAAGGAAAAACAATGAATATCTCTCAGAAAGAAACTCTTGCAGCTCTTGTTTCACAGCCAGTGAAATGGAATTGTCTGCTAAATCAGTATACCTCATTTTCCATTGGTGGACCTGCTGAAGCTGTTGTTACGGTCGACAGGAGAGAGGAACTTCCCTGTTTGCTGAGTTTTTTTATGAAAGAGAAAATGCAGTGGCAGATTATTGGTCGGGGAACCAACCTGCTGATTAAGGACAATGGCTTTCCAGGCGTGGTATTAATATTGGGTAAAGAGTACCGGGGGATTTCACATAACGCTGAAGACAGCCGGAACAATATTGCGATAAAGGCAGGGGGTGGATGCAGTCTTGGCCGCCTTTCATTGAACTGTATTGACCGAGGCCTCGCCGGGCTGGAGTTTGCCTGTGGTATTCCGGGGACCGTTGGAGGGTCTGTCATTATGAACGCCGGCGCCTGGGGAGATGAACTGGCTGCAAAAATAGGAAGTGTCACTCTTGTGACCGCAGCAGGAGAACAGACAATAGTCAGAAAGGATCTGGATTTTGGTTATAGATGTTGGAATAATTATGGAAAGTTTGGCGACAGGGCAGTTGTCACAGAGGTTGTGTTCGAGTTACGTCAAGGGGATCCGGAAAGAATAAGAGAACGCTGTCGATTTATTCAGGAGCAAAGAAGAGAAAATCAGCCTAAGGGCTATGCAAATGCTGGATCATTTTTTAAAAATCCGGTAAATGACAGTGCAGGCAGATTGATTGAGGCGAGTGGCTTGAAGGGAACAAAAATGGGGGGGGCGATGGTGTCTGAAAAACACGCCAATTTTTTTGTTAATTATGCAGATGCAACTGCTGCAGATGTCATCTCACTGATGCGCAATGTACAGAAGAAAGTGAAAAAAGATTGTGGAATAGATCTCGAACCCGAAGTGCATTTTTTTTGAGTGATGAAAATATTCTCTGTTATCAGGACAGTTATAGCATCTTTCTTTAAAAAGAAAAAATCGGAATCCGGTTTTCATGCAGGAGAATTTCCACTTAGTGGTGTTCCCGGTGAACATGGATTATATCAGCAGAAAAAAAACGGAAAGCTGTCAGGGATTAAACAGCTGTTTCGCAGAAAGAAAAGAATCAAAAATGAGGGATATGGCAGACCGGTAACAAGAGGTAAACTTCTGCAGAGGTGTACTGTCCTTTTTTTATGTATTTCAGCGGCCGGGTTGTTTTATGTATATGGGGATAAGACAGCACTGGAAAAAGGGTTCGATACCGTCTCTTTTTTCCAGGTAAGTGAGGTTGTTTTTTCGGGATGTCGTGCGACGTCTCGTGATCAACTTCGCGAACAGGCGGGAATTGTCCTTCATCAAACAAACCTTATGGGGTTGGATACAGATCAGGTAAAGCGGGACCTGGAGGATAATCCATGGGTATCCGGGGCAACAGTGAAAAGGAACTGGCCGTCAACTGTTGAAATAGTTATTAAGGAGCATGTACCCGTTGCGCTGCTGCACTTCCCGGCAGCAGAAACGGATCAGTTATACTACATTGATAAGAAGGGCGCTTCTTTCATGCCTGTTCCAATAGGAGCAAATCTTGATTTTCCGGTTATAACCGGATTGGCTGAGATAGAGATTCCCGCCCTCAAAAAAAAGGCGTTGGCGGAGATTTTACTCTTTTTACAGAAAGTGGGTATAAACGATCCACATCTGCCGGCTCAGTCTGTTTCAGAGGTACATGTGAATCCCATCGGGGAGCTGGTTGTTTATCTGGTGGAATATCCGTTTCCAATTTTTTTTGGAAATGGTAACACTAAACAGAAGTATCAAAAACTTATACGAGTTCTCCGGGCGTTGTACAAGAAAGAGCGCGGGGAGGAGATAATTTCAAGTGTTGAATATATTCGGATGGATTATTTTAATGATAAAGTGCTTGTCGCACAGAGTGGATCAGGTTGACCAGGAATGAATGAGAAGAATGAAGATAATGAAGTTCCAGAGATGCAGATTCCTGAAAATGAGTATTCTAGAACCATGGATCAGGAACCTGGAGAACTTGTAGTTGGTCTTGATATCGGTACGACCAAAATATGTTGTGTGGTTGGTGAGATCATCGATGACTGCGTAGTAGATATTATAGGCGTCGGGACGGCTCCATCACAGGGGCTGAAAAAGGGGGTCGTAGTAAATATTGAAAGTACCGTCAGCTCAATTCAACGGGCAGTTTCTATAGCTGAAGATGCCGCCGGGGTCGATTTGAGTTCGGTCTATGTATACGTTGGTATCGCCGGGAATCATATTAAAGGGTTTAACAGTCCCGGAATTCTGGCAATTAATAATAGAGAGATTAAACAGGCTGACATTGATGAGGTTATATCAGCCGCCAGAACGGTTAAAATATCTGAAAACCAGCGGGTCATCCATGTGATGCCGCAGGAATATATGGTGGATGATCATACCGGAATTCAGAATCCGGTAGGCATGACCGGGGTACGGTTGGTGACTAATGTACATATTGTTACGGCGGATATCGGGGCAGTGCATAACGTTGTAACGTGCTGCAATAAGGCAGGTCTGGAGGTAGCTGAGCTTGTCCTGGAATCGATAGCTTCTGCAAATGCGGTTCTGAGCGCGGATGAGATGGAGCTTGGTGTTGCTCTTATCGATATTGGCGGGGGAACTACAGATCTGGCTGTATTCTGTGATGGAACTATTCGGCACACCTACGAAGTAGGGCTCGGTGGACACAATCTCACCAATGATATTTCAGTTGGGCTGCGGACTCCATTGCAGGATGCGGAACGGTTGAAAGAAGATTATGGCGGAGCCATCTCTTCTGTGATTAAACCGAATTTTGTAGTTGATGTTCCCACCGTTGGAGACCGTGAACCCAGAAAAGTGACACAGAAGGTCCTTGTCGACATATTGGAGGCGAGGATAGTTGAGATTCTTGAGATGATGAACAGAGAGCTCATCGCTTCGGGGCAGAAAAATAAAATCAATGGTGGTGTGGTCATAACCGGCGGCACGGCACTCCTGGCAAATCTTGTGGAACTGGCGGAACAGATTTTTGATTTGCCTGTAAGAATAGGGTATCCGGCTGGTGTGACAGGGCGGGTGGAAGACCTGCACAGCCCCCGATGTACAACAGGTGTGGGGTTGGTTATGTTCGGGAGAAATAAGCATAGCGAAGGTTTTAGACACGAACAATCTGTTGTGGGCAGGGTGAAGGATTGGCTTAAGAAAATGATGTGAGTCATCAAATTTTTGTTTAAGTCAAATTCTGCAGATGCTATATTATTGTATCGATCATGCAGATGCATTATCACCACAAGAGCAGTATTAAATGGAGTCCAGGGGTTTTAAAAATTCCGATCTATTCGGGTTAAGTAATAGACTAGGGGGAAAAACATGCCGTTCAGGATGGCTGAATCAGAAGGAGTGGCAGCTGTAAAAGTTATTGGCGTTGGTGGTGGTGGTGGTAATGCCATTAACACGATGGTCGTCAATAGATTGCAGGGGGTTGAGTTCATTGCGACCAACACTGATAAACAGTCTTTAGACCAGTCAAAAGCTGACATCTGTTTACAGTTGGGCCCTGGTATTACCAAAGGACTTGGAGCGGGAGCTGACCCCGAGACTGGAAGTCTGGCTGCTCTTGAATCCCTTGAAGAAATTAAAGAAGTCTTGAAGGGAAGTGATATGGTCTTTGTGACCGCCGGCCTTGGTGGAGGAACCGGGACAGGGGCCGCTCCAGTAGTGGCGAAAATAAGCAGGGAACTTGGTGCATTGACGGTCGCTGTAGTGACCAAACCTTTCAGCTTTGAGGGAAAATTTCGAGCACGAAATGCTGAACAGGGATGGGAGGAGCTGCATAAGTACGCCGATACTATTATTACTGTACCAAACGACAGGCTTCTTTCCATAATGCAGAAAAACAGTAAGCTTGCAGATATGTTGTCGATGGCTGATACCGTGCTGCTCCAGGCTGTTAAGGGAATCACAGATTTAATTAATGTTCCCGGTTTGATCAACGCAGATTTTGCTGACCTTCGAACAGTCATGCAGGAGGTTGGTCCTGCTGTTATGGGTTCAGGTTGTGCCACTGGGGAGAACAGGGCAACAGAGGCGGCAACGAAGGCGATTGATAATCAACTGCTGGAAGATTTTGGTATCGATGGAGCTCGTGGTCTGCTTATCAACATTTCAGCCACAGAAGAGAGTTTCACCATGGCAGAATTTATGCAGGCCTCTGCCCTGATACAGGAAAAAGTTGACGATGATGCGAAGGTCGTAATTGGGGCTTTATATGATGATTCTTTAGGCGATGAACTGCATGTCACAGTTATTGCAACCGGTGTTGGACACACCATAGGTAAAAAAGAGACTATTAAGCCAATAGAAGAGCACATTAAGAAAAAGTCGGTGAATAGCGAACCTAAGAAG
The DNA here is from genome assembly GCA_030632405.1 of Desulfobulbaceae bacterium. Taxonomy (GTDB): domain Bacteria; phylum Desulfobacterota; class Desulfobulbia; order Desulfobulbales; family Desulfocapsaceae; genus Desulfomarina. The sequence continues at coordinate 12,600 of DAOVUU010000004.1, forward strand.
CATGTTCTTAAGGGAGCCCCTGCCACACCAAACAGACATCCCAGAGTGACTCCTCTGCCTGGTTCAAATTTTGATATGTTTGATAACCGGTCGTCCAGTTCCACGGTTGAGGAGAGTGACAGTTCTCTGAATTGGAATGATGATTATCTGGAAACACCGACTTACCTGCGTAAGAAAGCAAACTAGGAGCTTAGGAGATATCTGCCACCCGGAGTCTCGCCGGTTAGGGTATCTGAGCCTAACTTTTTGTTGCTCTTAAAAATTTTCCCTGGAGACGGACATCGGTAGGAGAAAAAAAGCGTCTGCTGGTGCGGGTAACAGTCGCCTTGCTTTTTTAGAGCAGGAAAAAGGCAGCTTTCTGAAGAAGTGGACAGGGCGGCAGCCAATCGCTTTAGTCTATCCAAATAGTTATAGAGTTGGGATGTCCAGTCTTGGTTTCCAGCTCGTTTATGCGTTACTCAATAAGCAGGAAACGCATGTTTGTGAGCGCTTTTTTCTCCCTGAAAAAGGTGATTCTCTGTTATCAGTAGAGTCTGGCAGAGAACTTGCGCAGTTTCCCCTTATTTTCATATCCATCAGTTTTGAACATGATTATCTTCATCTTGTGGAGATATTGAATAAAGGGGGAATAGCTCCTCTGGCCAGAAATCGTGACGAGCATATTTCAGGACGAACACCTCTTGTAATTTGCGGTGGAGTTGCCACCTTCATGAACCCGGAGCCTCTCGCCCCATTTGTTGATCTCTTTCTTATCGGAGAGGCTGAACCGATACTGGCAGATGTGACAGACTATCTTGTTGCAGAATTTAAGGAGAGTGATCGGCTGGAAATCCTCCATGGAGTGAGTAAACGATTTGAAGGGTGTTATGCTCCTGCCCTTTACACTCCAGTTTATGACGATGACGGCCGTCTTACTGCACACAGACCTTCAGGGGATCTGCCGGCCCGGATAAAAAAAGTGTTTATGCGGAGATGCGGCAAGGCTGCCCATTCGCAATTACTCACTCCCCTGGCAGAATTTTCTGATCTTTTTCTTACGGAACTAGGCAGGGGGTGTTCAAGAGGGTGCCGCTTCTGTGCTGCCGGATATATTTATCGTCCACCTCGATTATGGGATGGTGATGCCGTTGTCGCTGGAATTGCTGAACGATCCAGGGATACAGTTCGTGTCGGACTGCTTGGAATGGAAATGGCAGATGCGGCAGAACTCGACACGCTGTCTGCGTATCTCGAGGAGAGTGGCTGTGCATTATCGTTTTCTTCCCTTCGCGCGGACAGGTTGTCCAAACCGCTTCTTGATCTCTTGGCGAAAAGTAAGTTAAAGAGTGTCGCGATTGCCCCTGATGGATGTTCTGAACGTCTGCGAATGGTGATAAATAAAGGGTTGAATGAATACGATATCATTCGTGCCGCTGAACGTCTGGTAGCAGCCGGTATTTATAAGCTTAAGATCTACCTCATGATCGGTCTGCCTACTGAAACCGAAGAAGACCTTGATGAAGCTGTTCAACTTGTGGGGAAAATAAAAGAAAAAATTGACCCGATCGGTCGCCTGCGTGGTCGGCTCTGTGAAATTATGATCTCTGTTAATTGTTTTACCCCTAAACCCTGGACGCCTTTTCAATTCCATGCCTTCGGAACCAGTGATCAGCTGAAGAGGGGAGAATATAAAAGCCGGCAGGATGTGGTTGGTGAATTGAAGAAGAGGTTGAAAATATTGAAAAATGGTTTCAGACTCTATTCAAATGTTCATATGAGTCACGATAAACCTGACAATGTCCTGTTTCAGGCGATTCTTGCAAGGGGCGATCGAAAACTGGCCGATGTACTGTTGGAAATGGTCACATATCAGATACCATGGAAACAGGCTATGAAGCGAAAAGGATTATCAGCAGAACAATATGCACTCAGCGGTTTTGATAAATCTGATTATTTTCCCTGGTCAATTATCGATCACTCAATTAAGCAGAGTTACCTGTGGCAGGAGTACATGAAGGCTTTTGCAGGTAAGAAAAGTGAGCCCTGCGATACTCGAAAATGCAGGATTTGCGGGGTGTGTCATGGCTAGAACCACTTCATCAAATTCGACGCTTGATTCTGCAACACGACAGAAACTTGAGGCCGGGCTCGGGCCATTTAAGCTTGTAAAGTATTTTTCCTTTTCCAGCCTTGTTGTTATCATGATTTTCACTCTCTTCCTCTCCTGGATAATTTCTGAAAATGCAAGAAAGGTAATGATGGAACAGAATGAGGAATATTCTCTGCTGCTTGCTGAAAATCTGAATCAGCAGGTATTCCGGCGTTTTGTCCTCCCTGCTGTTGTGCGGTATGGTGGGATAAAGCTGAGTAATTCTGAGCAGTTTGAACTTCTTGACGGGATTGTGCGAGGGGTCACCCAGGGACTGAAAATAGATTCCGTCACCATCTATGATTCGAGTAGAAATATTATATCCTATTCGACAGTTTTAGAGCTCGTTGGCAAAAAACAGTTGGGCAGGAAAGAATATGAGAAGGCGCTGGAGGGGATCTCCAATTCTCGTTTAACCTACAGTGGGAATGTATTCAGTCTCCTGCATATTGTTGAAGACGTGAGGTGTGAGTTAAAGACATTTATCCCATTTCGCCAGGTCCGCCAGGATGGAGAAGGCGAGGATTTGATTATGGGTGTTATAGAAATCGAAAAAGATCTCGCCCGCAGTTACTCCAATATTATCCGTCTGCAGGGGCGAATTATAATTGTTTCAACCATCGTTATGGCGATTCTTTTTCTTGTGCTGCGTACAATTGTGTCCAGAGCCGGGGAAAAAATGGAAAAACGGGCAATGGAGAGGTTGAGACTGGAAGAAAAACTCAATCAAAGTGAGAGACTGGCTCATCTTGGAACAATGATAGCTACTGTATCACATGAGATAAAGAGTCCTCTCGGTATAGTTCGGAGTACTGGAGAGATTCTTGCGAAAAGGATTGAAAAATTTGCTCCCGGAAATGAACATCTTGCTAAAATTATTGTCGATGAAACCATCAGATTGAACTCGATTGTGGTCGAATTTCTAGATTTTGCCAGACCTCAAAAGCTCAATTTTAAGCCATATAATCTCAATTTGATTGTTGGCAATGTCCTCTCATTTGTCGCACCGGAATTGAAGCGGAAAAATATTGAACTGGTGACCGATTTAGCCCCTGATCTGCAGGAAAATGATCTGGATAAAGATATGTTCTATCGTGCCTTGTTAAATATTTTTATTAACGCTCTTCAGGCTATAGGAGAAGGTGGCTCTATACAGGTGAGTACACATAACCTCACCCGGGGAGGTACTCAGTTCTCTCTGAGGGATAGCGGCGGGGGCATGTCTGAAGAGAAAATGACTCAGATCTTTAAACCGTTTTTTACCGATAAGAATAAAGGTACTGGTCTTGGCCTGGCTATAACGAAGAATATAATTGATAGTCATGGGGCGGAAATTTCAGTAAAAAGCAAGTTAGGCAATGGTACGACTTTCACAATCAATATTCCCCCGACAAAATAATTGCTGCCGTCTCAGGGTAGAGAACCTGCGATTTCTTGTTAACGGACCCTATTCCTTTGTGCTGAAAGAGGAAGAGTGCGTCGGATTGAGCGGCAGGTCGGGTATAGGAAAGACACAGCTGCTTCGTGCCGTAACCGATCTTATCCCTCATACCGGGCAGCTTTTGTTGGATGGTGTTTCCATCGGTTCTTTTTCCGCACCGATGTGGCGCTCACGGGTAACCATGATTCCGGCAGAACCGCTCTGGTGGTACAACAGTGTCGGGGATCATTTTTCCACCGACATCTCTACTGAATCATCCAGGGAAAAATTCGCCGCTGTGGGTTTCGCTGAAGATATACTCCAGTGGCAGGTCAGTCGCCTTTCGACCGGTGAAAAACAGCGACTGGCTCTTATCCGTGGGCTGTGCAACAGTCCTTCGGTAGTGTTACTGGATGAACCGTGTTCTTCTCTTGATGGTTATCACACCACATTGGTAGAAACTTTTGTTTTAGACTATCTACACCGCAACAAGGCGTCTCTGCTTTGGGTCAGCCATGACCTGGATCAGTTGCAGCGTCTGAGCGACAGGGTGCTGTGTATGGAAAAGAATGCGTTGATAGAAAAAACTGTTTAATGACAAACTGTATATTGCCAGGTCGCGAGAAAAGATATGGATGTTATATCGTTGAGTGCATTGGATCTTGGGATAGCGGCGATGTTTGTTTGCGTTCTGTCATTGCTGAGTCTTCTTCTCAGTCTTGGACTGGAGTGGAAAATTCTGATATTCAGCTGTCGAATGACAGTCCAGCTTCTCCTTATCGGGGTTGTTTTACGTTTCCTGTTTGCCGACAGCAGCCTGGTCATGGTGGCGTTAATGTCGATGATTATGCTGTTGGCCGCAGGGCGGGAGGTATTGGCCCGGCAAAATATTCGTCTTAAAGGTGTTGCAGGGTATGTGATTGGTACCGGAGCAATGTTTATTTCCTCCTTTTCCGTGTCGTTTTTGGCTCTGGTGGTAATAATTGGAGTGGAGCCCTGGTATACTCCGCAGTATGCGATACCGCTTCTCGGCATGTTACTTGGAAATACAATGACCGGGGTATCCCTTGCTCTTGATCGAATGACTGATCAGTTTCATAAGGAGAGATTCGTTGTAGAACAGAGATTACTGCTGGGGCAGACGTGGCAGGAAGCAAGCAGTGACATACGAAGAGATTCAATGAGAACCGGTATGGTTCCGATTATTAATTCCATGGCGGCGGCAGGGCTTGTCAGTCTACCGGGAATGATGACCGGGCAGATTCTTGGGGGAACACCACCGATTGAAGCGGTAAAATATCAGATTCTCATCATGTTTTTGATAGCATCAGGTACTGGATTTGGTGTTATCAGTGCAATCTGGATGGCCGGGTATCGTCTTTTTGATAAACGTCACCGGCTTTGCCTTGAATATCTTACATCTTACAATCGCTGATACTGTTAAAACGGAAAGACGCAGGGACTATAGGCGGACTTTGCTCGCAACCGAAAGTTGTCAGTTCTCAGTGTGCAGATATCAGTTACTGACAACTGTACACTGAGAACTGACAACTAAAAATATTGTCATAATATCTCAGTGATACGGTAAACGATCTCGAAGTCTACGCTTATCGCTTGTTTTTATAACAGAAGTTCAGGAGTAGTGTTCTGAAAAAAAGTGGAGTAGAGAATGGGGAAAAAAATTGTAATTATTGGTGGGGTTGCAGCGGGTCCTAAGGCTGCCTGCCGGGTAAAACGTCTCATGGCCGATGCCGATGTGACTATGATTGATAAGGACAGCCTGATTTCGTACGGAGGATGTGGTATCCCTTATTATGTCTCAGGAGATGTGTCAGATGAAAGTGAGCTGAGATCCACCAGCTACCACGCACTCAGGGATGAGTCTTTTTTTGAAAAGACAAAGGGCGTCAATACATTGACCTCAACCCGTGCCCTGTCAATTGATCGCAAGGCTAAAACTGTTCTGGTGGAAAATTTGACAACCGGTACGCAGAATAACGTCAGTTATGATGCTCTGCTGCTGGCCACAGGCAGTTCCCCCATAACGCTGCCAATTCCAGGAAGTGATGCTGATGGTGTCTTTACTGTCAGTGATCTGCATAAGGCGATTTCGATCAAAGATAGAATCGCTAAGGGACAGGTAAGTAAGGCTGTAGTTATCGGTGGTGGTGCAATTGGCATTGAAATGGCCGAGGCCCTTACCGATCTGTGGGGAGTGGAAACATCCCTGATAGAATATATGGACCACCTTCTGCCAAGAACCGTCAGTTGGACATTTGCTACCATTCTGGAAAAACATCTTAAAGATAATAATGTGGATGTGTTTACAGGTGAAGCGGCTGAAGAGATAGTTATCGCAGATGGCAAAGTTTGCGCTGTAAAGACCTCCGAGAGGAGCCTTGACGCGGATCTGGTGATTATGGCCGCAGGGGTGAGACCGCAGTCACAACTGGCCCGAGATGCAGGTTTGCTCGTTTCGTCATCCGGCGCCATCGTAGTGAATGAAAGGATGCAGAGTTCTGATCCGGATATCTATGCGGCGGGAGACTGTATTGAGGTCTGTCATCTTGTATCCGGAAAACGATTCCACGCACCTTTTGGCAGTATGGCAAACAAACAGGGCAGGGTTGCTGCTGACAATATGGCGGGTATCCCAAGCACTTTCAGGGGTGGAGTGGGCAGTTTTATACTCAAGGCCTTTGACCTTTCGGTTGGATCCACCGGCTTAAGTCTTGAGGCGGCCCTTGCAGAAGGATTTGACGCTGATATATCTCTTACCTCACCTTCAGATCGCGCCCATTTTTTCCCCACCCAGGAGATTATCTTCCTGGAAATGGTTTTTGATCGCAGGACCAGGAGAGTACTGGGATTGCAGGGTGTCGGCCCAATGAATGACGGCCTCTCCGCCAGGCTCGATGCTGCCGCTGTAGCCCTGTGCAGTGGGGCTTCAATTGATGATTTCGGCAATATTGAAATGGCCTATTCACCACCATTTTCCAGCGCAATTGATGGAATTAATGCGGCAGCATATGTTGCAGATAACCTCTGTGAGAAGCGGATGCGACAGATTTCCATGAAAATGTTTTGCAGTTATATGGAAGATCCTGAAATACAGCCGGACTGGCTGGTCCTGGATGTACGCCATGTACGGGAGGCGGCGCCCCTTGTGGACCATTTTGGGAAATCCAGGTGGATCTCTCTTCCCTATGACGAGATCCGGGATCGATACGAGGAGTTGCCCATCAATAAGACCTTGATAATATTTTGTAATGCCGGATCGAGGTCTTTTGAAATTCAGGTATTTCTCGATTTTGTCGGACGTAAAAACAGCCTGGTTCTGCCGGGCGGCTTTAATGTGATACATCGAATGGGGACTGACTGGCTGCCTGCTGGTTAGTGCCTTATTGCTGTATTCCTATCATAAAAAACAAGAAAAACAAATTGCGTAATATCTCTTTTTCACGAAAGTAAAAGAAAAGCTGAACACCGAACACCGAACGTTCAACATCGAACACCGAATGTGGGGCAGGCTCATAACCTGTCGATATAACAGCTCTGAAAAATTTTCAATCTCCCCCATATGTAATTGGTATCATCCATCTGCATAGTAGTGGTGGTTTTTAAATTCGGTGTTCGGTGTTCGGTGTTCGGTGTTGAATGTTCGGTGTTCAAAAAATATATGCAGTGAATGGTGAAGTTTTTAGCTTTATTTATCCCTACCCAGGCTGGGACTTAGAGAGGCAATCAACTCTTTGAGCTGGCTGAAATACCTTCCGACCTCTTCCGGCTTGTGGGCATCAGAGCCCAAAACCAGAGGGATTTCAAGGGAGATTGCCATTTCTAAAACAGGCAGGGCAGGAAACTGTTCTCCCCTTATAGCTATTCCAGAACTGTTTATCTCCAGAGTCATCTTCCTTTCTTTAACAGTGAGGAGCAGTTGGTTTATTTTTTTAAGGTGGTTGTCTGTGAGTTGTATGCCGGGCAGGAAACGAAGTGCGCCATCCAGATGACAAAGTTTTGTGCCGGGAAGAACAGTGACCGCTTCCAGCAGGGTGTCAAAATAGAAGTCAAGCAGCAGGTCCGGGTCGAATTTCTTCGCCTTTTCCAGGGTATGTTTTTTTCTGCTGAAAAGGTTAAGATGTTCTTTACAGCCAATGGGTTTTATGAAATGGCATGAGATGCCAATTTCGTCCCAGTCTCGTTTTCC
>DAOVUU010000357.1 GCA_030632405.1 Desulfobulbaceae bacterium
TCTCAGCTGTGGATGTTGAAACCGAACAGGAGGTTTTTGACGGCCTTAAACACTATTTTAAAAACAAAACAGTCATCATCATTTCCAATCGTACAAAACTCCTGTCGATGACCGATCGCATCATTGTACTGGCAGAAGGACAGGTCGAAAATATTGGCAGCCACAAAAAACTTCTGGCCGAAAATACGCTGTACCGGTCAATGTATAACAAACAAATGCGACACCCCTCTGTCAGGGAGTTCAAGGTGACATGAGAAACTTCGGTTATCAGGAAGAGGGCCCTCCCAGTTCGGTTGGAGACATCCGCCTCTGGCACCGGATCAGCAGATTTTGCGTCCCCTATCTGACCCAGCTCATCTTTGGTGTCCTCCTCTCCCTACTTGTAACCGGAACAACACTGGCTCTTCCTTACCTGATGCAAAATGGAATCGATAACTATATTACAAATCAGCTCATTCCTTTAGAATTACGATTTTCCGGCCTTACCGAAACAGCTGTCTGGTACAGCGGCTTCATTGTCCTCCTTTTCCTGGCATCATTTTTCCAGATCATAACCCTTGAATGGGTCGGTCAATCAATAATGCACACCATACGGCAGAGATTATTTCTGCATATGCTCAAACTCGATATGGAATTTTTCAATACTCATCCGACAGGAAAACTTGTAACCAGGCTGACAAACGATATCCAGAATATGCATGAGATGTTCACCTCGGTTATTGTTACCCTGTTTAATGACATTCTCCGCTTGATCGGCATACTTTTGCTGCTTTTCTGGATGAACCCGAAACTGGCGGCAACTTTGAGTGTTTTCGTACCACTTTCCCTGGTAATAACCATCTTCTTCGCACGTATGGCCAGAGAGCGCTTCAGGGCTATCCGCACCCAACTCGCAAAACTCAACAGCTATCTGTCAGAGGCTATTTCAGGTATCTCCATATTACAAATTTTCGGTATTGAAGAATCTTGCCGGAAAACATTTAATCATCTCAGCGAAGGCTATCTACAACGCACACTGCAGCTGATCAAACTTTTCGGTACGTTCATGCCCCTGACTGAGTTCATGAGTTCAGCTGCCATTGCGCTTATTCTCTGGTATGGGGGTGGCGAGGTCATTCAAAACAGACTTACACTTGGAGAATTTGTCGCCTTTCTGTCCTATATGCGGCTTTTCTTCCAGCCACTACGGGAGCTTTCTCAAAAATACTCAATCGTTCAATCGGCAATGGCCTCAGCTGAACGAATTTTTCAACTGCTCGACACTGAGAGCAGAATTGAGGAGTCCATCGAACCCATCAAAATGAAAAATCTCAAAGGCGAATTGCAGTTTAATAATATCTCTTTCAGATATGAAAAAAACAATCCACTCCTTGAGAACCTTTCACTCACCCTACCAGCCGGACAGACGATTGCACTCGTCGGTACAACCGGATCCGGCAAGAGTACACTGGTCAACCTGCTGCTCCGCTTCTATGATCCCCAAAAAGGTACTATAACAATTGATGGTACAGATATAGCTGATCTGGAACTGAAAGAATTACGAACTACGGTGGGGGTTATTCATCAGGATGTTTTTATCCTGCAGGATACTCTTTTTGCCAATATCATCTTAGACACCGGCTGCTCACAACAAACAGTGACAGAGATCCTTCAACAGACCGGAATGAATCGTTTTGTAGACAGACTTCCCCTGGGACTGGACACCCTTATCGGCGAAGGAGGACAGGAGTTATCCACCGGCGAAAAACAATTGCTTGCCTTCGCCAGAGTGCTCTGCAGAGATCCGGATATCCTGATTCTGGATGAGGCTACTGCCGCCATAGATACGGAGTCTGAAAATATCCTCGAAAAAGCCATTTCCGGCAGTTTCAGAGGACGTACATCTCTGATAATCGCCCACAGACTCTCAACAATACGCCGTGCTCAAAAAATCATGGTCATGAATCTCGGGGCAATTATCGAACAGGGGAGCCATGATGAACTGCTCAAAAAAAATGGCCATTATGCAAGACTGGTGGCAATGGATCTGAAAAGCGGCAACTCTTCGCAATAGACAACTGCATCGATATTCTTCTCTACTCTTTCTGCTGCAGGCTGGACGATATCAGTTTTCAAGGTCAAAATGCATCGTCTCAGGAAGATCGATAACTATTTCAGTCTTCCTGGGGGCAAATTCTCTTAACTCCTTTCTAACCTGTCCAAAGCCCTCTTTTGTCGCTACAAAGATAAATAAATGGTAATCCTCAATTGGCTCCTGAATCAAGGCATTAAAGGGGGTCTCCCCAATCACTTCTCCATCAAGCTGGATCACAGCTTCGGTTGGGTTTGAAGTTATATAAATCTGGTATGTCTCTCTCTTGCGCAGATCAAAATGAACAGATTCAGGAATCACATCGCCTACGGTCTGATGATAAAGCTCCTCTTTATAGGCCTTTCTTCCAGGCATATAGTCATCCTTGACAGCACGAAATGTATAAATATTGTAATCACCCTGTCGCTGATGCAAAGTCAGATCACAAGGGGTTTCACCGACAATTTTATCGTTGAGAAAAACAACTGCTCCAGAAGGATCCGATGTTACACGGGATTCACGGATTGTTTTTCCACACCCACTTAACAGTAAAAATACCAGCACTAGTATTATCGTAACACACCTATTCAAGACATTCTTCACACTCCCTCCTTTTCTGGCTGGACACCAGTTAGCCGATTTCTTTTATACCATTTTTTCCTTGCCTTTCCAGCCAAACCAAAGCACTCTTGTTTTATTCAAGGTTTTTTCGAGCGTATCATAGAATGGTGGCGTCGTTGTATAAAAGCCACTACTCAGTCATTCCGACATAGGCTGGAATAATAAAAACAACACTTACACCGTAAAACAATGACAGAATCAGAACCCAAAGTAAATAACCAAGAACATAAAAAGGCATCTCCTTCCTTAATCCCTGCTTTTCTGCGTATACCATGGTGGGCAAGTGTATTACTGGCAATTACATCTTATTACTGCTTTAAATATCTCATTCCACAACTGCAGTTCACCAACCAGACCTTTCAGAATATTGCACAGGCAGTACCCGGACTCGCTCCGATTGCTGCCATTGTCTTTCTCCTCTTGGCCGCGTTCAGGCTCTATGATACTGACAACGATAAACGAACCGAAAACACTGACGAAGAGGACATTACCGATGCCTGATATGGAAATGACTGAACTGTAGTGGTCCATGTTATTCTCTTTCAGATTTCATTCGACAGGTGATAAAAAACTGAGAACAGGGTATATGGGGGTGAACATTCACCTGAAAAATTACAAAAATTTCACTATATCATGAAAAATCGTGCCGACCTTACCGCTAAAATAGATGCTGTAATAGAGATGGGGGGAAAGGTTCTAGCTACAGAGACCAAAGGATTTCAGCAACAGACCTTCGTTGATGAACAAAAATTCCATGATTTCAGAATCTCAGGAATCTCCATCCTGAGTCGGATTTTCGGCAATAACAATCA
>DAOVUU010000074.1 GCA_030632405.1 Desulfobulbaceae bacterium
GCCTTAATGATTCCTATTTCAAAGAAAATGTGGACGAGTCCATCGCCCGCTCGTGGTAGGGTGGAGACTGGTCCAAACATCCCTGGGAATCATCCACCGAACCCAAGTATACCGATTTTGAAGATAAAGGCCGCTACTCCTGGATGAAAGCACCACGCTTTCAGGGTAAGCCAATGCAGGTAGGACCTCTCGCCCAGATGGTAGTGGGCTATGCCCAGGGCCATAAGCTGACAGTCAAAAGTGTAAATGGAGTCCTTGATCGTATCAGTGCAGTTGCAGGGGTGAAAGTTGGACCTGAAATTCTCCACTCCACTATTGGCAGACATGCTGCCCGCGCAGTGCGGGCCAGCATGATGGCTGATCTTGCCCTTGATCACTGGGAGCTGCTTGTCAACAACATCGCCTCCGGTGACCTGGAGATCTTTAACCCGCCCACATTTCCAAAAGGTGAGCAGCGTGGTGTCGGCGTCCACGAAGCTCCACGGGGTATCCTGTCCCACTGGATTGTTATCCGGGATGGGAAGATCAAGAACTATCAATGTGTGGTGCCCTCCACCTGGAACGCAGGACCTCGTGATGCAACTGGACAGCTTGGTCCGTACGAAGCTTCTCTTTTAGGCAATCCAATTGCTGATCCGGAAAGACCTCTTGAGGTGCTTCGCACCATCCACTCATTTGATCCGTGTATTGCCTGTGCTGTCCATATGCTGGATCCGGAAGGTAAGGAAGTAGTTAATGTGAAAGTTCTGTAGCGGAGGTACTACATAATGGCGACCTACGAAAAACATCATTGCTGGAGTCTGCTGCTCCGGCTCTTCCACTGGATGTTTGCGCTGTCCATCGTTACTCTGATAACGACAGGGTTCTACATCAATAATCCCTGGACAAACACCATGATAGAGGGGAATCAATCCTGGTTCATAATGTCCAGTATGCGCTATATCCATTATATTGCTGCGTATACTTTTGCTTCCGCCGTAATGATCCGGTTTTTCCTCTATATTTTTGGTAACGCCCAGGAGAGGGTATGGGATATACTGCCGATCACCCCGCGAAATATCAAAAACCTGTTCAGGACGCTGATGCTTTACAGCTATATCAGTGACAAACATGATGAACGCCTGGGCCATAATATCCTTGCAGGATCCATGTATCTAATCACTTTTTTCGCCGCTCTTTTCATGATTCTGAGCGGTTTTTACATGCTCTACCCGGAAATATATTTCTGGCAGAGCTGGGGCGGTAAACTCCTTGGCAGCCAGCAATGGGCCCGCTTCCTCCATCATTGCACGATGTGGTGGTTTATGATCTTTGCGGCTATCCATATCTATTTCGTTGTCTGGAATGATATTAAAGGCCCTGAAGGGCTTATCTCTTCAATTTTCACCGGTGTTAAATTTAAACATAGCGAGTAACCTCGGTAAACGGGAAAAATAGTAAAGCATCCGCACTTACCAGGTTGATGGGGATAAGTACCTTGTGGGCAAAAGTAACGACATAATTTCAAAATTCATTCTTCAGTTTCTTGTTTTTTATGACAGGATTTCTGGAGTAAGGTACTAAACAGTCTGGGGTTGATGAAGATGATTAATCACAGACGGGTTATTTCGCACAAAGCCGGGAGTTTTATACCATCACCAATCAAAGTAGCATGGCATCTACCCAAAATTCTTGGCTGCGGAGGTGGACTGAAAAGCACGTTTTGTCTTGGACGGGGAAAATCATCTTTTCTCAGCCAAAATATGGGAGACCTGACAAATCTTGAATCGTATGATCTGTATATAGAATCGATAGAACATCTAAAACAAGTCTTTCAGTTTGAACCAGAGGTTTCAGCCTGTGATCTTCACCCTGATTATATAAGCAGTCATTACGCCGAAGAGCTGGGGTTGCCTCTCTACCGTATCCAACACCATCATGCCCATGCCGTCGCAGTGATGGCCGAGCACGGCCTGGATGGCCCCGTGCTTGCTGTAATCATGGACGGTGCAGGATACGGGCCGGACGGCACAGTCTGGGGAGGGGAGATTCTACAGGCCAATCTCACTTCATACACTCGCCTCGGTCACCTCAGCCATCTCCACCTTCCAGGGGGTGACGCGGCTGCAGCTGAACCATGGCGAATGGCATTATCCGCACTCTATAGTGTTTCTGGTGAAAAAGCGCTGCATACGGCCCAACTCCCACCATCACTCCAACATCTCAATGGGTTCAGTGTCGAGGTAATACGCACAATGCTGGACAAGAGTTTCAATGCTCCCTTAACCTCCAGCTGTGGACGACTTTTTGATGCGATAGCTGCTCTTCTAGGTGTGTGTCAATATAACAGCTATGAGGGCCAGGCTGCAATAGAGCTTGAATCGTTGGCAAAAAAGGCTGTTACCACATCGTGGCTTGATGAAATCCTGCCGATCCGCTACAAAAATAATCCCTCCTGCCTTCTTGAGAAAAATGGAAATTGGGAAATATCTTCTCTAGAATTTATTAAGATGGCATGTGATGGTCTTACCAGCGGGAATCCTCTTTCCCTCATTGCACTCAATTTTCATGTATCACTTATCAACAGCATCACAGAACTTATACAAAAACTTTCTCATCAAACGTGTATTAACCAGGTTATTCTCTCCGGAGGCTGCATGCAGAACAGCTTACTGCTGGAAGGTCTTGTTCATACTCTCAGCAGTAAAGGCATGCAGGTCTATACAGGAAACCTGTTGCCGGTAAATGATGGCGCTATTTCATTTGGCCAGGCTGTAGCGGGAGGGCTGCAGCATCTTACTTAAAAAAAAGGCCCTTTCCTTTTTCAAGGAAAGGGCCTGACACGCTTTACACATTATCTTAAAAAACGATCCTAATTTGACAATCTTTTCATCTTCATTGGATCGCCTTCATAGCCAAGCGCTTTCCAGTCCATACGCGTACCATCTTTATGGCAATCCAGACATTTAAGAGCTTTTTCCTTAGGATCTACCTGATGGTTAATAGGCCAGTAGGTCGCAGTGGGCGCAAAACCATACTCACCACTATATTCCAGACCGCTCACCTTCATACCCGCTGCAGCGGATTTATTCCAGTCAAACTGCACCCAGTAAGCATCCGGATCACCCTTCGGGCCCCAAATTTTGGGCGAGATAAGATAATTGAACTTGGAATCATAAATCTGTTTTCCAGTGTGGATTTTAAAAGGCATGATCTTGGCATCCGGATCATCTTTATCACCCAACGGATAGTTCAGTTTAGTCATCTTGGCAGGATCAATCTTGTCTCCAATGGTGTATGCACCCGCAGTACCATTGTACCAGCGGTAAGCAGGAACCACATTATCTTCATAGGTAAATAGACCTTTCTTGGCAATAAAAACCTTGTGGCCATGTTCTTTGATAACCCGCTTGTCTTCATCAAGAGTCTTGGGGTCAACGGATTTGGACCAGTCCCAACTCATTTTGGTTCCATCAGCTTTTGCAAAATGACTAATATGACAGGTCTGGCAAGCTATTTTTTTAGTGTGCTTATTATACTGCTGTGCAGTTGGAAAGTATCTGTGGGGGCTTTCACCATGGCAATCGGTGCAAGCCATAGTCGTTTCTCCACCGGCAGAAACGATAAGAGAGTTACCAGGAATATCGTGGGGAGTATCGGAAGCGTGACATTGCTGACAGGAAAAATTTAGTCCCGTGGCATCCATATGCACGTCCAGCTCTCTGCCCGGTGCTTTCATGGCATTACTCATATCACCGGCCTTCACATTATTACCACCACCGCCAAAGCCATGACAGTCGACACAATTATCTCTAGTGGGCATTCCAGCATTCTGGGCAACTGCGACCAGATCAACCGGTTTTTTGTCCATACTCTCCTTGCCGGTAAAACCTGCCGGAAAACCAGCGCCAGCACCCGGTTTTTTATATGTTCCGGTGGTATCATGGCAGACCAGGCAGTCAACCCGAGACTCATCACTGAAATCAAAATTTTCATCTTTCCAGCCATAACCAACGTGACAGCTGGTACAACGTGACCAGTTTGCGCCAACGGAGACACAGAAATTGTTGATGACGTTCGTCTTCCCGCGAGTTACCATGCCTTTTCCTGGAATCTGCTGCAGTTTTTTCCAGGTCCAGTGACTGGTAGCCATAACCTCTGTTGCAGCATCTTCATGACACTCCAGACAGGTTTCTGTAACTTCCATAGGGGTCTCAAAAGGACCTTCTATCTCATGGTGATCGTTGGCAAAACCTACAGAACTCCCGATCAGGAGGCCCAGGGCAGCAACTAGAACAGCATAAACCTTCATCATTTTCTTCTCCTTTTCGCCTTTTGACATGGCTGGGGCTCAGCCGTTTGTGTTGGTGATAAGTAACCGCATTTGAGTCAGGCCGGGGGTGAGAAACAAAATGATGCTTTTGATCATAGTTCGACAAACCCTACAAACCTTACTGCCACAGAGTATCACACTGATAGCCCAACAAAAAACCACAATACAAAACCGCAAAATAGAAGTCAATAATTTCCTTTTATAGAATTTAGCCATTTTTGATATTGAATATATTTATTCGGATTTCCCACAAGCTAAAAGGCTGCATAGGTAAGGAACGAACCAATAAACAGATAGCCGCAGACTTCGATAGTTGTTTATTGGTTCAGTATCATTACATATAGGCGAGAGCGGGAAAGCACCTGGGCTTCATCTCTTATTTTTGTGATTATTTGACTCCTTTAAAGGTGCACTGTATAGTTAAGATGATTGTCAGTTACCAGATTACTAGCGTGTTAGCCAAAAATATAATCTTACTCAACCATCCTCTTATGATCAAAAAAATAAAAACCGAGCAGCTCAAGATCGGTATGTACGTTCACGACTTCAATTGCGATAAAGCTGATGAACATGTCTTTATCAGTAAGGCCCTCATTAAAACCGAGAAAGCAATACAGATTCTTGACTCGTGGGGAATCAAAGAAGTTTACATAGATACTCTGCAGGGGCTTGATGTCGAACGTAGAAAGACAAACAACAAAGTGACCCGGGACAGGAGAAATGGTTCACATAAAATGCAAGGAAGTGGTCATTCTCCCCCTCCCGACACCACCCCCTTAAAAGAAGAGGTAAAAATAGCCAACACCATTAAAAAAGAAGCTGTTGATATTATGCAGCAGGCAATGGTAGCAGCTGAAGAGGGGAAGGATATTGACGTCGGTAATGCCTTCCAGCTTGTAGAAAAGATGGAAAAATCAGTCTCTCGCAACAAAGATGCTCTTCTCCTGCTGACACGCATGAGAAGAAAAGATGAATACACTCTTATGCACTCAATCAGTGTCAGTTCTCTGGTTCTGGCCTTTTGTAACTTCTCCGGAATCGATTATAGTATGACCATCAACCTGGCCATAGGTGCCCTATTACATGATATAGGTAAAACCAAGATACCAATCGCTATCCTCAACAAGCCTGGAAAACTCAACCCAGAAGAATATACCATTATTCAAAAACACGCAGAATACTCTGCAGATATACTTGCTGATAAATCAAAGTTACCTTCAGAAGTATTTGATATAGCACTCCATCATCATGAGCGACGTGATGGATCCGGGTATCCGGACGGCCTTAAAGGAGATGCCATTGGATTTGGTCCAAAAGTTGTTTCCCTCTGTGATGTATATGATGCCATCACCTCGGACAGATGTTACCAAAACGGAATTGACAAAGTGGGGGGACTCAAAATACTTTACGACGGGAGTAACCTTCATTTTGATAAAAAGCTGGCCTACGATTTCATTCGCTTCATAGGCGTCTATCCCATCGGCACCTGTATCAAGCTGGAAAATGAGTTGGTCGGAGTAGTTACCGGTTCGAGCGGAAACCTTTTACAGCCTGTGGTTCGCCTCTTCTATAGTGACAAAAAAAAGGCAGCAATACGAATACAGGAAATTAATCTATCAGAAGTAAATATCGATATTGCCAGCTACGAAGCCTCTGCAAACTGGAGTAGTGATAAAAAACAGCAGTTCAATACACTCAGAAAAACACTGGGCCCGCTCCAATAATCAGCACCCAGGCAAGTAATATCATAAATGAAATTCACACGGACACAAGCTGTTCCCGTTCTTTTCTACTCCTCTGGGAGCCTGTTCTATGGGGTCAGCTCATCTTTCCACCGAGAGACTCAAGAAGAGGGCCGAACAGCTCCTCGTAGTCACGGAAACCTTTTCTAAGGATCGTTGCTAACTGCTCAAGGTCTGCGTCATTAACAACAAGATTAGCACTTAAAGAAAGTGCTTGAAGGTTGTAGAGGGTATGAAGCTCAGCTCCCACAAGGATATAATAGATGAGACGCCTCCTGGCCATGGGCAACCAGGCCATATATTTATGAACCGCTGAATCTACAAGTGATACGGTCCCTCCCTCAAAACCGGCATGCACCACAACTGCGGCATAATCGGTCGATGTCAAGTTATGGATAGCCTCGAAAGCCGTATCTGCAGTCTCAACCTGATATCCTAAATCTTTCAGAATCGAAGACACAGAATCTTTAGCATCCCCGGGCTTCATAAGAACCAGTGCAGTAGGGATATCCTTTAGCTCGTTCTGTTCCAGGTTTTCATAATTCCCCCCCCTGAGCCAACTCAAATCCGGGGCAAGAGGCGCAAGCACCTCGCTTTTATGGGAAACACGCTGTCTGCTGTCCCCATTGCCCCCAACAGGTGTTCCTGTTGCTTTACGCTCCCCCCTCGATTGAACCACACTCTCACTCTCCTTCAGCAAGTCAGGGAACAGTGCAAATGCATCAACCTTTCCGTTTTTTTTCTCTTCTTTTTTCATGATGAGCAGTGAGATAACTCCTCCCGTTTATCAGGCCAAGTTAACAATTATTAACATATCTAAGCAATTTATTCTAATAATATTCAGTATTGCTGAACTAGCAAAAAGGTCATTGGAAGCTTTATGTGACTAAATCCGATAAGCGAAGGCTTCGAGAAGCCAGATATAGAAGGCGTAGTGATTTTTAAATATTTTTCACATCCAATTTGTATCATGCTATCCTCGCAAGAACTGATACAAATCAAATATGAAAATATTTACGATTGTATAAATTAATTTGCGGTGTATTTTAGGGATTCTAAAAACGTTCTGCCGACGAGCTGCAGACTAACAGATACCCTAAAATAACTAACACCCCATAAGGGGGTATAATTATCTTAGAGACCTAACCACCTAATTTCAAAATATATTACTCAGTTTCTTGTTTTTTATGACAGGGGTTCCGGAGTAAAGTACTAAAACTCAATTCAGAAAGGACACACCATGAATTTTACAAAATTCCCCAGAAGAAATTACCTCCAAGGCAATACTCCTATTGAATTTATGCCCGCCTTAACTCAGATTCTCGGCGGAGATGTGAATCTTTATGTTAAACGGGATGATCTCCTTCCAGGGTCCGCCGGCGGCAACAAAACCAGAAAACTTGAATTCTGCATTGCTGATGCACTTGAGAGGGGTGCTGACACTATCATTACCTGTGGTGCGGTACAGTCAAATCATGCGAGGTTGACCGCTTCCTGGTCTGCCAAGGAGAGCCTTGAATGTCACCTCATCCTCGAAGAAAGAGTAGCAGGTTCATATAAAGAGGACGGCAGCGGAAACAACTTTCTTTTTGAGCTTCTAGGTGTCAAAAGTATTGCAGTGGTTGAAGGCGGTTCCGACATGATGGCCCAGATGGAAACAAAAGCCGAAAAACTCTCAGCAGCCGGAAAAAAACCTTATATTATCCCGGGCGGTGCCTCCAATTCAATTGGCTCCATGGGATATGCAATGTGTGCAGAAGAGATCATGGGGCAACTCAATGAAATGCGCCTTGATATAGACCACATTATTGTGCCTTCCGGTTCCGCCGGGACCCATGCGGGAATGGTGGTTGGAATGAGAGGTGTGAACAGTAACATTCCCGTCAGTGGTGTGAATGTTTCCAGAACAAAAGATGTTCAGGAGGAAATTGTCTACAAACTTGGAGGAGAAATAGCTGAGAAGCTCAACTTGATGAATGGAATAGCCCGCGATGATATTGTCTGTTTTGACCAGTATGTGGGCCCCGGCTACTCTCTTCCAACCGATTCCATGATCGAAGCTGTAAAGCTTTTTGCCAAAAGCGAAGCAATTCTTCTGGACCCGGTTTATTCAGGTAAAACCGCTGCAGGACTTATTGACCTTGTCCGCAAGGGACATTTCCCGAAAAACTCTAATGTGCTTTTCCTTCACACCGGAGGATCTCCTGCGCTGTATGCCTATATGGACACCTTTAGACAGAAATAATCTTATATAATCGAGCCTGTACCAATTAACCAGGATAAGAGAAACGAGAATACAAATATGGAAAATAAAAAAACTGCCCTTATCATCGGAGCTGGGCCAGCTGGACTTACCGCGGCCTATGAACTGCTGAAAAGGACTGACTATAAGCCGATAATATTTGAGATGAGCAGCGATATTGGTGGGATCTCAAAGACTATAAACTATAAGGGTAATCGTATTGATATAGGTGGCCACCGTTTTTTCTCCAAATCCGAACGTGTTATGAACTGGTGGCAGCAGATCCTGCCGCTCGAGGGAGCCGACAGCCTGGAGACAGTAGAATCTGAAATAAAATACCATAACAAAAACAGTACAATTCAACAAAAACCGGACGGCCCTTCCCCTGATAAAACTGACAGGGTGATGCTCCTGCGACAACGATTATCCC
>DAOVUU010000192.1 GCA_030632405.1 Desulfobulbaceae bacterium
CAACGGCGGCGGGACACACTCCAAGCTCGGCAACATTCTTGCCGCCCTGCTCTCTTCCGCATTTTTTGTACTCCCAGCAGTTGAGTTTTTTTTCGATCATCCGATAGAGCTCCTGGTGGATCGTCGTGTTTCTAGAACATAATGCCCTACGGGCAATTATGGCTATTAGCCATTAGCAATAAGCTCTTAGCTAAAAGCCAACAGCTAATTGCTGATTGCTAACAGCTAAGGGCTATTCATAACTCACAGATCGAAAAAATATATTAACCAAGTGAAACTTTGTTTTTCCGATACATCAAAATAATCTACCAGGTGCCTTCCAGTTACAACGGAAGGCAATGGTTTTAAACCGTGCCTGTAAACGTACTTGAATACTGATTCTTTTTACAAGAGATAAAATCATTACTTTTATCAATATTGATGAATTCGTCAAAAGGTCATTCAAAGTCTTTGATATCTATTTCCTCCCCACCAAACACTATTTAAGAAAAAAATTAATCCGATGAGACAAAAACAATGAAATTATAAAAAAATAAGCCTACACTGGGATTTACAAAAGAACATAATGCCCTACGGGCAATTATGGCTATTAGCAGTTAGCTCTTAGCTAAAAGCCAACAGCTAACTGCTAATGGCTAACAGCTAATTTTATTCATAACTCACAGATCGAAAAAATATATTAACCAAGTGGAACTTTGTTTTTCCGATACATAATATATGCCATTACACGTATCAACTGTATTTAAGGAGACCAAATGCAAGACGAACAAATAGATACAATGTCTAAACTCCTCAAATCGATGTCGCACCCGATCCGGTTGAAAATTCTCTGCCTGCTGCAGGATAGAGAACTCTCCGTCGGAGAGATCAGAGATGAGGTAAAAACCACAAACGCCAATGTCTCCCAGCACTTAAATATACTTCGAAGTCAGGGGATTATTAATTATCGTAAAGATGCAAACTTCATCTACAATAGAATTGTAGATGAACGTGTTTTAGATCTCATCCATAAGATGCGCGTTCTTTTTTGTCCAAATTTCTAACACCGAAGAATTTATAGCGGCCAATAAAAAACACTATTCTGTTGAGCCAAAATGAGGCAGACAAAATGATTATCACAGATTGGATTCACACTATCGCCGGCTTTTTTATACTTCTCTCTCTTGCACTGGGAGTTGATTCAAGCCCACTTTTCCACAGTAAGTACTGGTTATTTTTCACCGCGTTTGTAGGCTTGAATTTTTTCCAATTCGGGTTCACCAAATTTTGCCCGATGGGAATCATATTGAAGGCGTTAGGTGTCCCTGCAAAGTGATGGTGAATCCCCTTTAACCATTGCTCATTGCTGCGCCGCATGAAGCCTGCCAGCAGCAGGTCTTCTGGAAACAAACCTCCTGTTGTTGAAAGCAGGAAGGATTCCCTTCCTCTACTTGAATCCTGCAGATTAGATCAGCCATCTTGACACCTTTTTCCTGGGGGATCCCCAGTGCGTGTGCTTTTTTACGTGCAAATGCGAAAAGTTGTGAACCTTTTTTATATTTTTTTTCAGACATAGTTTTCCTCTATTTTATTTAAATTTATTATTTATTTGTAAGTACTCAGATGAACAGGCTGTTAGTGCCTTACTCCAGAAACCCTGTTATAAAAACAAGAAAATTTTCACCACAGAGCCCACAGAGGGGAGAAAAGATTTTCTTTTCTCTGTGTTCTCTGTGAACTCTGTGGTGAGATAATGGATCTTTTGATTGCAAATTACTGACAGTTAACAGCACATTCGCCCGAAGGGCACAATGCTCCTAAATAGGCAAAATATGATACTCCTCCAGAACCGGATGCATACCGTTAAGGAATTGCCCGTTTCGTCCATCAATTGACACAGGATCGCCAAATCCAATCTTAACCCCCGCGATCTCACAATACTGCTCAGCCTCATGCACCTTCAAACTCCCGCAACCAACGACACATGTTTTCCCAAGCCGTACTGCCACGACGGATGCATGCGAGGTCTGTCCTCCCCTCGATGTCAGCAGGCCATCTGCCAGGCTGACTGCCTTTATATCTTCCGGCACCGTATCCTGGCGAATCAGGATAATGGGCGTATCCGGGTCGGATTCCCGCAGTTCCTTGATATCTTCCTCGGTGAAAACAGCTCGCCCGGACAGTGCAGACCCGGAGACCCCCACACCCTTGCCAAGATGAGCAGTTTCAATCTCAGGAGTCTGGACAAAGACATTCAAATGTTCTTTCTTCTTGATGGTAATCATATCACGAGTCTGCAGCAGGTAGAAATCCTCGGGTTCCGGTCCCTCGAAGGTAAATTCTATCTCCTGCGGATTCCATCGTTTGTCATAGACCAGCTCACGGGATACCTCCAGCAACGCCCTGTAGATCGCCGGGAACATCTTCTCCAGAGTTTCATCCACTGAACGTCCGTCAAGCTCAGCCTGTTCTACAGAAATTGCGCAACTTGTCACCAGCCCGGAAACGATATCTTCCCCCTGGTCGCCGTAAGCGTAATCCCCCCACAGGGCAACCCTCTGCACCTTTCTGTAGGGGTGAGCAGTAAACACTACGCCGGAACCTGCATTTTCACTCCGATTTCCGAAAACCATGGCCTGTACAATGACAGCAGTCCCCCAGGAATCAGAAACATCCATAATTCTTCTATACTCCATCGCTTTATGGGTTTTCCATGAATCGAGCACCAGCTCAATAGCGTTCACCAGCTGCAACCACGGGTCATCAGGTATGCCAATCCCCCTCTGCCGGATCAAGCGTTGATAGGAAAGAGCGAGTTCTTTCATCTGTTCAGGTGAAAACTCACGCTTGAGACTGACACTATGCCTCTTTTTTGCATCATCCATCAGTATCTGAAAATCCTCACGGCCCATACCCGAAATCATGGCCCAGGACTGGAGAAAGCGCCTGTAGTTATCCCAGGAAAAATACTTCATACCATTGCGGGCAATGGACTCTTCAATGAGTTCTTCGTTAAAACCTATATTATGAACAGTGGCCATCATTCCCGGCATCGATATGGCACCACCAGACCTCACTGACAAAAGCAGCGGGGCGTCTGGAGAACCAAATATCTTGCCGGTCTGCTTTTCGACCTCATTGAGTGAATTCCTGATGCGCTTCATAAATTCTTCCCGGGTCTGGGAATAGCCCAGAACAACCTCTCTGCATCGGAAAATTTCTGTGGTTATCACAAAGGCGGGAGGAACAGGTTTTCCTTCCCCCGTCAGGGTGGCGAGGTTAAACCCTTTATTCCCCAGGTGTATGAGATCGTTAGTAAATGGATTAACACCCTTGAGAAGAGATAAGGCCCTGTCGGGATTATACGTCATCAGCAGATTCAGTTTCCGTTCATCGAGAATATCTTTCTGATTCTCCAGGGTCTGCAGAATACGAAGAATAAAGTTATCAAGATGCTGCAGACCAAATGTGGACGATATCATTTCCCTGAAGAACATCTCGGACAATTTCTGCACCGTATTGGTTATCTCGTCACTGTCATAGAGATTCTGGTATTTCGGCAGAAGATTATCCTTATCTATCTGGGGTATTATGATGGAAAGATTATTCTGGTGAATATTTGTATAGGAGGCATAAATAATATCCTTTACTCCCTCTGACATACCTCTCACAATATCCAGATACTGGGTATATGAAAATCTAGGAACCTTCAGAGAATTCTTCAGCAGAGAAAGAGAAGTGGAAAGACGACGGGATGTGATACCGTCAATGGCAAGTGCCTTCATATATATATTAATACACCGCACAATATTATAGAACGTTGCCTGGGTTATTATTGACAGATTAACCGTCTGAGGGAGACGTTCCAGATAGATATTAGCAAGGTTTTCCAGACGGAAGGTCAAGCTCAGAGCATCAAATTTTTTCTCTTTATAACGACCATAGACAGAAGGAATATCCACAGCTATATGTCTTTTATAGTAGATGTCCTCCCGAGCCTCAAACTTCTCTTCTGAAAGAATGGTCTCCTTCAATCCTTCCAGTGTATTGAGCAGAACTTCAAGACATTGCCGGGTATCTCCGAGATCAAGTTTTTCTGAAAGAAGCTGGCCTATCTCCGGAAATCCGTCATTTACAGCCCTGTTCAGCTCCGAACGCAACTGCTGAAAGCCGAGGTTATATTTCTTATGCAGCAGTTTATACATCCGCACAAGAAGCTCAAAGCGTCTGACTTCATTTCTATCCAGATCTTTTTGACGCTCCAGGAACTCGACAATTGTCGCCTCATCCTTGAACACAATATCCTGCGCCTTTTCAATTGCCATCTCGCGCCAGAACCGTTCACTTAAAATATACTGTTCGTCTACATACTTTCCTTCTGTTTTTACCTGGCAGTAGACCTCTTCAGGCAGGTACGATGAAAGAACAACCCTGTCTTTTGATTTCCAGAACTGAAAAATAGCCTGAATAAAATTCACTATCAGATTTGAGCTCTCAACATGCCCCTGTTTTCTTAAAAAATGAATCAAACCGTCTTTTCGCCTGTGTATTTCATCCAGTTCGGTGGAGACGTCACGCAATTCTCCCTCTGAGCCGATTTCATTAAAGAAGACAGGCATCAGTTTGGTAAACTGTTTAGCGAGGTTATAAATCGGCTCAATGGGGTGATTCAGTAACTCCGTAATATCACGCTGAAAAAGGTCTGTATCTTTGACGCAGGTACCGGTGAGTTTGAGGTGAATAATCAGAGCTGAAAAAAGCGTCGAACACCACTTTGGCTCACGCATAATAAGATGGAGCCATACTCTGATATTTGACAGATGTGCCGGATTTGAAAGAGGCTGCCAGTTTTCATCAACCCCTATAACGTTTGCATGTTGAAAACCGAATCGCACAACCTCCCAGAGAAATGCCTCAACCATCCGGCTGTTTCCCCGGTCAAAGACCTCTCCTCCCAGGACCTGTATACACTGGAGAGATGTGTGGGGAAATTTACGAATATTGGCTTTAAGCAGTTTGAAAGTCGTGAGTAGAAATTCTTCAATTTCTTCAAAACTCTGTTGTCTGATTAACTGCACCAGACTGCGATTGATCTCCCGCAACGTCTCTTCATGGATAAGGTATAACCCTTTTGTATCCATGATTTTAAACAGAAAGAGGAGTTTTCTGTTTTCATTGAAAAAATACATGTCCCCGGCGTCCTGCTCACGGCGTTGCAGATCTTCCTCGTCCACTGCAAGCTTTCCCGGTATCGCCCTGTAATATTTTACGATATCTACATGGGCCGGTAATTCCAGCAGCAATTTGAGCCGGCCCAGCCCATCCCCTTCCAATTCAAGAGAACTAAGTACGCCGAGGTGTTTCTCCATGGTACGATGGGATATTGGAGAAAACAACCGGGAAAAACGTGATTTCTTTTCGGGAATGGAGCACCGTGTCAGGAACCAGTCCAGAGGATCGTCCTCTTTCAGCCAGTAGCCATAACATCGCCTGAAAACCGTTTGAACCAACTCCACGAGGGGCAGATAATCATAACCATTTCCATCATCTTCTGTGACCGCCACCAGCCGTTTTGCAATCCTTGCGACAGGCTGCTGACCATGGACAATATGCATTATGACCGGCCCGTCATCATCATCAAAGGCGGCTAATCTGAGAAATATCTGATTGAGCTCAGGCCCG
>DAOVUU010000245.1 GCA_030632405.1 Desulfobulbaceae bacterium
AAGATGACGAGCAAGAACTGTCCCATCGTAGCGTTAATAGGGCGACCCAATGTTGGAAAATCAACATTGTTTAATAGAATTACCAAATCACGAAAAGCTCTGGTGGATCCTACTCCAGGAGTCACCAGAGATCGGCATTATGATCGTGTCACCTGGAATGAAAAATCATTTATACTTGTTGATACAGGTGGAATTGATGATAATCCGGAGGACCTTCTTGTTCATCACATTAGAGAGCAGGCGATGTCGGCAATTGGAGAGGCTGATATCATTCTCTTCCTCATGGATGCGCGGCAGGGTGTGACCCCTGCAGATTACGAAGTTGTTGAAATTCTTCGCCGCACAGAAAAACCGATCTTTCATCTGGTCAATAAAATCGACAGTCCTGAACAGGAGCTTGAACTGCTGTCCCAGTTTTATGAATTGGGCATAGAGGAGTTGTGGTCCCTTTCTGCGGAGCATAGTTACGGTTTCCAAGGGTTGATGGAAGGACTGTGCAGTAAGATTTCCAGCGATGATGTGGATCTCAGTTTGCCGGATAATACGATAAAGGTGGCTTTTTTCGGTAGGCCCAATGTTGGCAAATCATCGATGATTAATACCATTTTAGGTGAAAACCGGATGGTGGTTTCAGAAATTTCGGGGACGACAAGAGATTCTGTCGACACCATACTCAGCCATGGAAAATACAACTATCTGCTCATAGACACTGCGGGGATTCGGCGTAAAGGAAAAACAACGGAGAAACTCGAAAAATTCAGCATCCTGAAATCTCTTGGTGCTCTGCATAAATGCGATATTGCAGTAATTCTTCTCGATGCTGAAGAGGGGATTACTGAGCAGGACACAAAGGTCATCGGCTATGCGCTGGAACAGGGGCGGGGGTTGATAATACTGGTTAACAAGTGGGATCTGCTGCAGGGGGATAAAAAACGTCAGGAAGGCGTCATGTCAGAGGTGGGACGGCTCCTTCCTTTTCTGGGATTTGCTCCAATCCTTACCGTTTCCGCCATTACGGGATATGGTATAAAGCGGTTATTTCCGGTGATAGGCTCTGTTTACAGACAATACACTGCGGTATTCCCAACTGCAGCTCTTAATCGTCTGCTCCGCGAAGCTGTAGAGAAACATTCACCGCCTATTTACCGCAATAAGAGGCTTAAATTTTACTATACATCTCAGATAGGCAGCAGACCCCCGCGGTTTGTTGTTATGACGAACAGCTATAAAGGGGTACACTTTTCCTATCAGAGGTACCTTACCAACAAATTTCGTGACGGTCTGGAACTTGATAAGGTCCCTGTTCAGCTCATTTTTAAGGATAAATCGGCTCAGCGGGAGAAATAACGAGATGCCGATATTTTCCTCAAATAGTCAGGGCCTTATTAATCGCCTTTTTGAACCCTTCGGCCGAACGACTGATTACACTGTCGGGAACACAGAAGGCCAGTCGAATATGTCCAGGTGAGCCAAACCCTGTCCCCGGCACAGCCAGGATATTTTCCTCTTGAAGGAATTCACAGAATTTCACATCGTCGGCGATAGGTGTTTTGGGGAATACATAAAAGGCGCCTTTGGGTGGAGTGAAGGTAAACCCTGCTTCCTCAAGAACAGCACAGAATATCTTTTTTCTTTTCGAATAGATGGTATTGTCCACTGAGACGTCCTGGAGCTCGGCAACTACCCGCTGCATAAGTGCAGGAGCATTGACAAAACCGAGAATCCTGTTGGCCAGGGTCAGGCTATTGACCAGATTCAGCTTGTCCTCGATCTCGGGATGGACAGCGAGATATCCTATACGCTCTCCAGGCAGAGAAAGGTCTTTGGAGTAGGACGACACAACGATACTGTTTTTATATGACTTGAAAATGGATGGGACCGTGTGGTTATCGAAGATGATTTTTCTATATGGCTCATCAGAGATCATATATATCGCAGAGTTATGATCTGAGGCGGCTTTTGTGAGCAGTCGGCCAAGACTGTTAAGGGCTTCAGTCGAGTAGATCTGCCCCGTTGGATTGTTGGGTGAGTTTATGATAATTGCTTTGGTTTTTCCGTTAATTGCAGCCTCTATGGCTTCCAGATCAAGGTTGAACTCCGAATCAGTGGCAACAACCCTGCTTACTCCGCCGTGATTGTCTACATAAAAATTATATTCAACAAAATACGGGGCCAGCAGAATTATCTCATCTCCGGGATTGAGGAGTGATTTCATTACAACATTCAACCCGCCGGCAGCTCCACAGGTCATCAGCATATCGCCCTGATTCACCTCAATTTGTTGTTCTGCCGACATTCTTGCAGAGATAATTTCCCTTACCCACGGATATCCGCCATTTGGCATATAGGCGTGCATGCCGGGACTTTCGTCCATCACAATTTCCCGGATTACCTCATTATATTGTTGAGGAGGCGGGGCGTCAGGATTTCCCAGGCTGAAATCAAAAACATTATCAGTGCCGTATTGAGCTTTTAGTTTAGCACCCTCTTCGAACATCTTTCTGATCCACGAAGATTTCTCTGCAAAGAGTTTCATTTTTTCAGAACCAGCCATTTTATATCTCCTTCTTTTACAGCTTTTTAAAGTAGTCGTAGGCAGCGTTAATTTCTTTCATCTTCGTCTCCGCAATTTTTTGGAATTCGTCGCCGAGATGCCCTACTTTGTCAGGGTGGTATTTCATGCTCAATTTACGGTATGCCTTTTTGATTTGTTCCATGTCAGCACCTTTTTCCAGACCAAGGGTCGCGTAATACTGGGCAACACTATCTTGACTGGGGGTTGTGCTGTACTGCTGACCATATTTATATTTGGCCTCTATAGTACGTTGATCATACGATGATATTTCCAGAAATGCGGCAATACGGCGGGCTATCTGCAGTTCGTCTTCAGGGACATCCTGCTTAGTATAGAGAATTTGAAAGACGAGTTCCAGTAAAATCAGTCGAGGTTCGTAGGCAAAAGTTGTTTTAAATTCATCAAGCAGGGATTCCAGGGATGGCGAGGAGCCGGTTGCTTCCTTGATAATCTCTTTAACCCAGAGCATTTTGGTCTGGTTATAGTGCAGATTGTATTGGAAGAACCTGTGAATTGTCTGGATTTCATCTTTGGTGATTCGTCCGTCAATCTTTGCTGTATGCATCAATACGTGCACAAGGAGCCAGACAAACCTGTTGTGGCTCTCGGACTGAGACTGTTCGTATGTTGCTACCTTCTTCTGTACCCAGTAGCTGAACCCCCAGAAAAGTGCGATGAAGATCAGAACTCCGGCCAGTCCTGTATAAATCATTGTACCAAGAAAAGATATTAAAGCAGGGGCGCCCCCGGTCACAAAAATAAAAAGAAGGGCAATGAGCAGGCATCCACCACAACCTGGCTGTCTCTGTCTTTGGTAGTTCATAGTAGTGTAATATAAGGTTAATTGTTTAGTGTTTTTCGAGATTATTCTTGGGTCTGATCCTGGGTTTGAAAAAGTGCCTCGGTAAATTCTCCTGCATCAAAATCTCTCAGATCATCCATCTGCTCACCGATTCCTATGAATCGAATGGGGATTTTGATCTCTCTGCAAATATTAGCAACAATACCTCCCTTTGAAGTACCGTCAAGTTTTGTAAGGGCAATGCCTGTTATTTTTACAGCGTCATTGAATAACCTGGCCTGACTGACAGCATTCTGGCCGGTGGTGGCGTCGATGACGAGCAAAATTTCGTGGGGAGAACCTGGCAGTTTTTTCCCCATAACCCGTTTAATCTTTTTTAATTCTTCCATTAGATTTGCATGGGTGTGCAGTCTTCCGGCCGTGTCCACAAGAACAACTTCGATGTTTTGTTTCTGGGCTGTCCCCAGCGCATCAAATACTACAGAGGAGGGATCGGCACCTTCTTTGTGGGCAACAACCGGTACGTTGTTCCTTTCACCCCATATCTGCAGTTGCGTGACTGCGGCTGCTCGAAAGGTGTCTGCTGCGACAAGCATGACAGAATGACCTGTTTTGATAAATTTGTTGGCTATTTTGCCAATGGTTGTGGTTTTGCCGACACCATTTACGCCGATTACCATGATGACCAGAGGTCCTTTATCGGGCATCACCAGGTCACTGTTTTTTTCAGAGTTAACAATAAATGTTTTAATTTTTTCTTTGAGTATCTCTTTGAGCGAGTTGGGGTCGGTCAGTTCCTTCCGTTTGACTTTTTTGCGGGTATATTCGAGAAGTTCCTGGGTTGTTGCAACTCCGAGGTCGGAAGTTATGAGAATTTCTTCCAGTTCATCGAGCAGATCTGAGTCAATTTCCTTTTTGCCAAGAAACAGGTTGTCAAGCTGGTAATTAAAAGTTGATCTTGTTTGAGCAAGACGGCTGCTGAGCCGTGAAAAAAGCGATTTTTTTTCTGCTGTTCCACGTATTTCTTTTTCCGGTATGTGGTCTACGGTTGATGGCTTCTCCGGTACCGTTTCAACAGTTTCATTTGTTTGTTTCTGGACTGAAATATCTTGAGTATCTTTACTAATTTTTTTTTTGAACCAACCTAACATTGAATCTTCCTGACAATTAATAGTGATTTCGAGTGGAGTTTCTGAAGATACGAGAACTTTGCACTTTACGTATAGAATGAGAAGAAAGCAACAAAAAGTCCATGTTAATGATTCGCAGCGGATTTTGTGGGCGAAAGTATTTCAATTTTCGTGTGATCTTGGCTGAGGAAAAAGATTGTAATTCAAATTAACAGCATTACTTTAGATGGTGGTATTTTCAGAACTATTATTAAGCACTCATCTCGATGGTGTTTGTTCTAATAATATAAATATATATTCAGATAGTTAGGAGGATGTACAATGGCCGAATCTTGTGGAAGTTCCTGTGGCTCAAATGAAGCTCAACAGGCAGCGGCTGCTCAACAGGAAAATGCGATAAC
>DAOVUU010000289.1 GCA_030632405.1 Desulfobulbaceae bacterium
ATGAATCCATGCCGGCTTATTCCAACCATTCAAGATGGTGAAACAATTGTCTGGGAATCGGAGGCGGTGTTGCGTTATCTTGGTGCCAAATACGGTACACAGTTTTTTCCTCAAGATATTGAGAAAAGAGCGACTGTTGATAAGTGGATGTGCTGGATGCAGTCCACATGGTTTCCGGCTGTTTATCAGGCATTTATTACTATCATGAAGGTGCCGGTAGACAAAAGATCTTCAGCGGGATTGGAGCAACAGCTCGAAGCGATGTATGCAAAAGCAGCGTTTATGAACGATCAGCTTAAAGATCGCTCTTTTGTGGCGGGCAACAGCCTTTCCCTGGCCGACTTTTCTTTTGCCGCCTGGTTGTACCGCTATTTTACCTTAGAGATTGATAGACCGGTTCTTGAGTATTTGGAAAAGTATTACGATTCTTTATGTGCACGAAAAGCGTATGTCAAACACGTCCATATCTCTTATGAAAGTATGCGGATACCGGGTGCTGAACGCCCTTGATAAAAAAAATCGGAGACGAAAATGATACAATTATACACATGGGGGACACCAAATGGCCGCAAGATATCGATAATGCTTGAAGAAGTGGCATTGCCATACCAGGTGATACCGATCGATATCAGCAAAGATGAACAATTTAGTCCGGCTTTTTTAGCGATTAACCCCAATAACAAAATCCCGGCAATTGTTGATGATGGTCAAGCTTTATTTGAATCCGGCGCCATTTTGCTTTATCTGGCGGAAAAATCCGGGAAATTATTGCCAGATAATGCCACTGATAAATGGCAGGTTCTACAGTGGTTGATGTGGCAAATGGCAGGTCAGGGCCCAATGCTTGGACAGGCCCACCACTTCCTTCATTTCAATCCAGGCAAATCTGAATATGCTGAGGGACGCTATTTTCAGGAAACTAACCGACTTTACGGTGTTCTGGACAGGCAACTGGAACAGCATGCTCATGTGGCAACCGACGAGCTAAGTATTGCAGACATTGCCATCTGGCCCTGGGTGAGCCGTTACCAATTCCAAAAAATTGATTTGCATAAATTTTCGAATGTTCTTGAATGGTATCTGAGGCTTGCAAAACGGCCAGCTTTTCAAGCAGGTTATCAGGTCCCGGATGCAAGCCAGGAGATTCTTATCCCCTAAAGGTAGACAAGTAAGAAGGTGGAGAGTTTTCGAAGTCTACGCTATCTACGACGCCATCAACCAATGGCCATCTGTGTTGCCACCTCTTGCTTTTTCTCATCCCCGAGGAGTATGCCCAGTAATTCCAAACTAAATTCAATCGATGTCCCGGCCCCCCTGCTGGTGACACAATTTTTATCGAAAATGACATTCTTTTCAGCATGATCCTGTGAGGGTAATTTATCAATAAAGAGAGGATGGCATGTTGCCTTTTTGCCTTCCAGCAATCCCTGAGGTTCCAAAACGACCGCTGGAGAAGCGCAAATTGCGCCATAGAGCCGGTTTTCACTGTTCTGTTTTTTCAAAAGAGCAGCCAGGGTTTCTGATTTTTTGAGATTTTCCGCACCTGGTATGCCTCCGGGTAGTACGATAAGATCATAACGTTCCTCTGCGCAGGCAATAATCAATTTGTCAGCAATCACCGGAACATTGTGTGATGAAGTGACCTGGACGTTGTCACCTACCGCAGCAAGATCAACCTCTATCCCGGCTCTACGTAAAACGTCCACAACACTGAGAGCTTCTATCATTTCAAAACCTTCTGCAAGTGGTACAAGGACTTTTTTTTTCATTTTATTCCCCTTATTTTCTTTTATTACTATGGTCTTCCTTACACTGGATACGCATGGGAGTTTACGCACACGGAGTATTTAATCATACTTGAAATATTTTTGTTAGGAATTTGTCAATAATTATTAAAGAGGGATCAATAGCCAGAAAAGACAATTTTCCTCTTGTTCGCTGATTTTGAGTAGTTTCTTTACCTCTGAAAAGCTGTATGTTGTATCCGATCATTTTGACCCTGCCCGGATAGTACTTTTTACGACGCCATCATATTTTACATGTGCCAGATGTAGGGGGAAGAGTTTGAAGGAAAGAGAATTGTCCAAACCCAGCATTCTCAAACAGGTTATTGCGCTGGCCCTGTTTAAGATGCTGATCAACACCGGCCGAAGATTTGTCTATCCTTTTGCCCCAGCTCTCAGTCGTGGCCTCGATGTTCCGCTGGCGGCCATTACCTCTATTATCGCCGCAAGCCAGTTCACCTCCATTATGGGGCTTTTCTGCGGGCCTTTTGCGGAACGTCTGGGGTACAGGGCAATGATGCGATATGGACTGGCGCTCTTATGTGTCGGCATGCTTCTCTGCGCTGTTTTTCCCCTGTACGGGATAGTTTTCCTGGGGCTGGTGGTGGCAAGTTTCGGTAAAACAGTTTTTGATCCTGCCGGACAGGCATTTATAGGTCAAAATGTGCCATTTCAACAAAGGGGCAGGGTGATTGGTATCCTTGAAATGTCCTGGGCAGGCAGCACTCTCATAGGTATTCCTCTCCTTGGCCTGGTTATTGATCAGGGTGGTCTGATTCTCTCTTTTTATCTTCTCTCTTTACTCGGGCTGGTTGGCTGGCTCAGTATAAAACGGATTATTCCGGCAGATGAAAAAAATCATGGTTCCGGGAAGATGACCGTGCAGATTGTTTCGTCCCTGAAAAAACTGATAAAGATACGTTCAGCTGCCGGGATGCTAGGTTTCGGGTTCTGGATCTCCATGGCCAATGACAGCATCTTTGTTATTTATGGTGTGTGGCTTGAACAGGATTTTCATGTCACCCTGGTAACTCTAGGATTCAGTACTGTGGCGATTGGTGCGGCTGAACTCTGCGGTGAGTCGTTGACAGCACTTTTTGCAGACCGACTGGGATTGAAGCGGGCAATAGTATTGGGACTTTTGCTGTCTGTTCTTTCATTTTTACTCTTACCTTTTGTTGGTCATACTCTTCCCCTGGCCTTGTTCGGCATATTTATGGTTTTTCTTTCTTTTGAATTTACTATGGTAACCAGTTTCTCTCTAAGCACTGAACTCATGCCCCGGGACCGTGCAACCATGATGGCCGGTTTTTATGCTACAGCCGGTTTAGGCAGGGTGATTGGTATTCTTGCTGGTACAACTTTGTGGAAGATTGGTGGTATTACCGGGGTGGCCTGGATGGCCGCCTGTTTGACGGCAATAGGCCTGCTTTCATTTCTCTGGGGACTTCATGGCTGGGAACATAAGGAGGCTGAAGTTAACTGATGATGTTGTAAAAAACTAGCTCCCAAAAGTCACCCATGAATCCTCCTGCAAAATTTAAACCGGACAATACTGAGAAAGATTAGGTTTTACGACACCATCAAAATTTAGTTACATTCAAGCAGATCCGGACCGAGATACGTTCTTTCATTTTCCCCGAGGATTCCCAAAGAGAGACAGATAAGAGACCAGAAGTGGACGACTCCGTAATTACCGCCATAATGATGGCCGATATCCTCCATCTGTGAATGACAGTTATGGCAGGGAGTGAGAACATAACTCGCTTCGGTTGCCGCTATCTGATCAAATTTGCGTTTACCATAGGCCCTGCGATGTTCTGTCATCCCGGCCTGCAAAAAGCCGCCACCTCCTCCGCAGCAGTAGTTGGCACTCCGGTTGGGCTGCATATCAATAAAATTTTCTTCACCCACCAGAGACTTTACCACAAACCGCATATCTTCAGCGATGGAATCGCCATAGGCTTTTCGAACAAGCATACAGGGATCCTGGACGGTGAATTTGATATTTTTACTGTTCCAGTCTGAGTTTACAGGCAGTTTCCCCTCACGTATCCATTTTGCGTAATAGGTAATAAGGCTTTCAAGTTTGAAGTTGGCCTTCAGATTGAATCTGTGGATGCCCTTCCACATGGTGTAGTAAGAGTGACCGCATTCGGTGTTCAGCCATACCTGGCAGCCCAGCTCATTTACCGCATCGACCCTCTTTTGAATGACTCCGCTCCAGGCCTCTTCATTTCCTGAAAACATACAGAAATTTTCTGCCGCCCATGCCTTTGATGAATAGGTCCAGTCGGCACCGACCATGTCAAATATTTTCCAGAGCGGCACCATTTCATCCGGTTCGCTCATCGGTTCACGGGAATTCTGGTTGACGAAGAAATGGGCACCTTTTTTATCCATCGGTGCCTGCATATCTTTAAATTTCGGTTGTAACTCGTGTACTTCTTCAAGGACATCCTGGACAACAAAGATAAAATCTTCAGGAGGCAGTCCCATGGCACTGGTCGAGTCGGTGGCCTGAATGAGCTGGCAGGAACGTACAATACCTGATGGTTTTTCATCTTGAGGC
>DAOVUU010000235.1 GCA_030632405.1 Desulfobulbaceae bacterium
CCAAAGGGGAGACTCCGAGGAGTGGTTCGTTTTCGGAGTCTACGCTTCCCTGCGAGCGAGGCCATACATATGGGTATACCACTACAAAAAAAACTTGCTACCACGTGGTAGATCGGACTTTTTGCGACGCCATCAAGAGTGATCAGGGCAGCGGCAGCCAGACCTCTACGGTGGTCGACTCGTTTTCCCGGCTGCTGATGGTGATCGAGCCACCATGGGTTTCGACAATCTGTTTTGCAATAGACAAACCAAGACCTGTGCCATTCTCCCTGGTGGTAAAGAATGGTTCGAATACCTGGTCAATAATCAAATCGGAAATACCAATGCCGTTATCTATTATGGTGAGAACGGTTCGTTCTTCGCCGGTCTCTTCGGTTGTTTCGCGGGCAATAATGCGAATCTCACCTTCCTTGTTCCTTGCCGCTACACAGGAGTTATGCAAGAGGTTGATCATCAGCTTGTGAATCAGCTGCGCATCAGCCCAGCAATCCATTTTTTCCGGAATATCGACAATAGCTTTGCATTTTCCCGGCCAGTCATGGCTGTGTTCCAGGAGTTGAATAACCTCTTCAACTAGAGGCAGCAAAGGAACCCATTCTTTTTCAGGGCTGGAAGGTTTCGAGAATTGCAGAAAATCTGTGATGCTGTTCTGCAGACGGTCGCACTCTCTGGTGATGATATTCATAAGCCCCCGGTTTTGCGACTCCAGGGCACCGCTTGCATTCAGAACCTGGGCAGCCCCTGAAATTGCGGCAAGCGGGTTGCGGAGCTCGTGGGCGATACCCGCTGCCATGCCACCAATGGTGGCCATTTTTTCGGCCTGCAGCACCTGCTGTTCCATTAACTTCGTTGCACTGAGGTCCTGCAGGGTTATAACCTGGTATTTATCAGTGCTGCCGGGCATATTCAGTTTTGCAAAGGAGTATCCAACCGGGATTTTCTCGCCACCCTTTTTGACCAGTTCCTCCTCTGAACGATGGCTGTTTTCGCCAACGAGTTCCAAGTCTGGAAATATTTCTGTAATATCCCGACCAATTATCTCCGCTCCAATATAGCCGGTTATTTTTTCTGAGGCCGGGTTGAAAGATACAATGTTCCTACTGTTAAGAACAGTAATGACACCGGATGGAATATCATCAAAGATCTGTTTATACAGCACTGAGAGCTGGTCGAATTTTAACGAGGTGCTGATCAGGGCTTTTTCAGTGCGACGCAGCCGTTCTGAAAGGAGGGAACTTAAAATGGCGGTAATGAAAAAGGTAAAGCCATGGATAGAGAAAAAATTAAGGACCGAACGAATATCTCCCAAGGGCAGGTACCAGAACTCTTCAAAATAACTGGGATGATATCCTATATATTCTAGAATGAGGACGGCACCGTAGCATAGGGTACTTGCTGCTGCAGGAGCAAGCCCACCGCGGCGAAAAAGGATGAAACTGCCAGTGATAATGGGAAAGAAATACAATATGGTGAAAATGGATTGACTGCCACCGCTAAAGTAAAGAAGGACGGAAATCAACAGCACGTCAATCAGTATCTGGGCATAGGCAAAAGTGGAATATCTTTTGATGAATTTTAAAAACAGGGCTGAACAGATGGTAAACAGGTAGACGCCGATAATGAAGATCGTCACATACTGAAAGGGCGGCACTATTATGTGCTTTTCGGCAGATTGCAGAAGAAGAGTGAGGCCAAGAAGTATGGTTAAGACAACCACCCGCAGAAAAAGCATCCATTGCAGCTGTCTTTTGAACAGCGAGGCGACTGCATGACTTTCCACCGGCTCTGCTAAAAGTTTTGTGAACACGTCTAGTTATCCCTACGATGCTGAAAGCAAGTCAACGCTACTTGATATCATATTTCTGCACTTTATAGCGCAGTGACCGAAAACTCACCTTCAAGAGTTCCGCCGCCCTTATCTTGGAATTATCAGTTTTGCTCAGGGCATGCTCAATCATTCCCTTTTCAAGTCTGGCCATTGTTTTGTCCAGACCCTGGCTGTACAGTTCTTCTTCGGACTCAACAGCTATGAAAGAATGGGATGGCTCTAGCGGTTTGCCTTCCTTCCTATAGGTAGAAAGGGTAAGGCTTTCCGGCAGAATAATATTTGAGGACTCAAGAGCCACCCCGCGTTCTATAATATTTTCAAGCTCCCGAACATTGCCTGGATAGTCGTACTCCATAAGCACCTTCAGGGAGTAGGAGGAAATCTCCTGGACATCCTTGTCCATCCTTTCGGAATATTTTTTTAGAAAATGATTGACCAGCAGAGGAACATCACTCTTTCTTTCCCGTAAGGGCGGGACACGGAGAGGCACAACCGCCAGTCTGTAAAAAAGGTCCTCCCGGAAACGGCCGGCTATTATCTCCTCTTCCAGGTCTTTATTGGTGGCAGCAATGATCCTTACATTGACCTTTATGATATTGATGCCGCCCACCCGTTTTAATTCCCTCTCCTGCAAAACGCGTAAAAGCTTTGTTTGAATAAGGGGGGTTAATTCGCCGATTTCGTCAAGAAAAACACTGCCGCCGTCAGCCAGCTCAAAGAGGCCTATTTTATTGGAAATTGCCCCGGTGAAGGCACCTTTTACATGGCCGAACAGTTCGCTCTCCAGCAAACTTTCCGGAATAGCACTGCAGGTAATAGGCACAAAATGTTTTTCATGCGCCTTGCTTCGATTATGGATAGCCTGGGCAACGAGTTCCTTGCCGGTACCGGATTCCCCATAGATTAAAACACTCGCTGGGGTTGGCCCGATTCGCGTGATGAGATTATATATTTTAAGCATTTCCTGGCTGTTGCCGATAATGCCTTCGAATGTATCAGTGTCAGCACCAATTTCATCCTCCATGGAAGGAGCGGCTGAGGAAATGGCTGATCTGATGATCTTAATTATTTCATCAACTTTAAATGGCTTGGTAATATAGTCGAAAGCGCCGCCCTTCATGGCAATCACCGCATTTTCCGGAGATGCGTAAGCGGTTATCATGATTACCGGCAGGTTACTGTTAATCTCTTTGATTTTCTCAAGCAGGGTAAGTCCACCCATACCGGGCATTTTGATGTCGGAAATAATAAGGTCAAAACTTGCAGATTTAATTTGATCAATTGCACTGGCAGCATCGGCAGCAGAGGAGATCACATAGCCCTCTTTTTCAAGGAGAATTTTTAGAAACTCCCGCATGCTCAATTCATCGTCAACCACCAGAATAGATGGCATGGTATTCTCCTTGATTTTTCTGAAACTTTAATATCCAGTAGATATTGTCGGCATCGTAAAAAAACACGATGCGGACAGGTATTGCGCACGTAACTAGATAATATTACTAGGCCCCGTTGGTGACTACGAGACTTTTTTACGAATGTATCGATATTGTTATATGGCCAAACCGGTGCTGATACGCAATTTACTCTATCGCACTGAATGGTTACAATATGGCTGATGGATTGTCAACGACCAATAATAACTTGCGCAAGTTCCTTGAGTTACTTATATGTATAAAAAACTTATAGATAACAAACCTCAGTATCTGCCTGAAAGGGAAATAATATAGTTATAGCAGTGCAGGTTGTTCTGCAAAGTACTCATGCCTTGAAACCCACACCCATAAAGTATAAAAACGTTATTAAGTATTATGCAACGGTGATCCTGAATGTGCGTAGCCATCCCCTCTAAAATTATCAGCAAGGAAGACCTCATCGCAACCGTCGAAGTTTACGGTGCCCGGCGTCAGGTAAATTTAATGCTGCTGCCCGAGGAGGCGGAAGTTGGCGACTATGTCCTTGTGCATGCCGGTTTTGCCATTCAGAAGGTTGATGCCGAAGCGGGCCGGGAATCATTAAAACTTTTTGACGAGGTAATCAAAAAACTGGGCATGAATCCTGACCATGCATGAGGCGTCCATTGCCATAAGCTTACTCGAAACAGTATCTGAACAGTGCTTGAGGGAGGGATACAGTTCCATAGAATCGGTGCGACTGAGACTGGGGAAAGCCGCCGGGATCATGCCTGATGCCCTGCTGTTTGTTTTCGATATTGTTAAAAAAGATACCATTGCCTGTGAGGCGGAACTGATTATCGATTTTATCTTCCTTGGTGGCCATTGCCTGGACTGTAACGCCCGGTTCGAATCAGAAGAACGCTACATCTTTGCCTGTCCGGTATGCGATTCCCGGTCAATAAAAATTACCCAGGGTGACGAGATGCAGATAGTGGACATGGAAGTTGATTGAGGCTTATCACGGATTCAGGAAAAATTAATAAGAACTGAGGAACTCTTATGAAAGAAAATAGAAATGGGACGAAGATTATCCTGATGCTGGTGGTGTTCTTTTTCTGTCTGCCGCTACAGGCACAGAGCAGAGTAGACTGGGAAGAGGGTGCCAATGTCAAAATAGATGCGGTACCAATTGATATCGCCAGGTCCCAGGACGGCGAATATACATTTATTCTTATTGAGCAAGGCAGTGTGCTTATCTATACTGCTGACGGCACCCAGGTAGGGACAATACCGGTTGATCCTTCGGTAAAAGATATTGCCATATCTTCCAAAGGGGACCAACTCTACCTGATTAGTGGTGAGCAGAAATCACTGCAGACCATCAGCATCAGTTTTATAGAAGAAATAGACATTATCGGTTCTCCTTTTCTGGGGCCATCCGCTGCCCGGGTCGCCGTAGTGGTATTCAGTGATTTCCAGTGACCCTACTGCGGCAAACTGATGCCGCTTTTCGAGCAGGTGCTCGATACGTATCCTGAAAGCGTCAAGGTGGTTTTCAAGCATTACCCTCTCTCTTTTCATAAAAAGGCGCTACCGGCAGCCCTGGCATCCCTTGCTGCTGCCGAACAGGGTAAATTCTGGGAGTATCACGATGAGCTTTTTTTCAATCAAAGCAGTCTGTCAAACCAAAAATATAGGGAAATAGCCAGGGACATCGGTCTGAACCAGGAAAAATTTAACAAGGATTTTTTAAGGCCGTCGCTACGAAAAAAAGTTGAACAGGACCTTGCAGACGGGAAGAAGGCAGGTGTTACCGGGACACCAACC
>DAOVUU010000203.1 GCA_030632405.1 Desulfobulbaceae bacterium
CTTGCTGCGGGCATAGATCGATTGATGCCTCAACTAGGCGGTAAATTCAGCTGTCTCCACCTTCGAGTACCAACCATCAATGTCTCAGTCATGGATCTTTCTATAAATGTGAAACAGAGCACCTCTACTGAGATAGTAAACAGGCTGATTAAAGACGCCACAGAAGGCCCCCTTAAGGGACTTGTCGGTTATACGGAAGAGCCACATGCATCAGTAGATTTCAACACTGATCCCCGATCGTCTATTTTTGACGGCACCCAGACCAGAGTATGTTCAGATCGGCTGATTAAGATACTCTGCTGGTTCGACAACGAATGGGGCTTTGCCAACCGTATGCTCGATGTGGCTAATTGCTGGTTATCACTTAAAAAGTGTAAGAAACAATAAGGACATCACTCCATGGCTAATCTTTATGCCAGAGAAAAAAACATGCAATGGAATCTCAAGAAGATAGAATTTCTCTATCCGCCGGATAACTTCATCGGGGCTTTCGCCAATGAAAAAATGCAGGCGAAACATAAAGCACTGCAGGAACAGAAAATAAACACCATCCTCAAAAACATTGCCGCCTGTAAAACTCCTTTATCTGCAATGCAGACACTGAATAACCTGGATCATATTCAGTTTCTCATCAATAACGTTGAAGAATTCAGGAGAAATACATGTCTTGAAGAAACGGTTCTCAAACTCTATTGCAGGCAGAATGAAGCCTTTTCTTCAGGAGGAATGTTTGATATCTGGCATAAGCTTTTCCTTGAATGCGATGCACAGAGATTTTACAGCCTGGGATCCTCTTTTCCCGATGAAAAAGTACTTGCCTTTCGAGGATCAGTTACCGGAGTGAAAAAAGGGTTCTGCTGGACAACAAGCGAGAAGATAGTTGACTGGTTCCTCGAGCGATGGCAGGACAAAGAGCAGGGAGGCGGCACAGTTTTCTCAACAAAGGTCTCCCGTAAGGATCTCCTGATCTACCAGAAAGATAAAGAAAAAGCGGAACTCATTGTTTCACCACAATTCCTCACAACGTCAGAAATAGAAGTGGTGTAGACCTTTTTATACCTATTCCACCGTCACACTCTTGGCAAGATTCCTCGGTTGATCGACATCACAGCCGCGTTTTGAGGCAATCTCATAGGCAAGGATCTGGGCAGGTATGGTATACAGAATTGGATTCATTTCATCGGGAACCTTAGGGAGGTAGATAACATCCTCCGTTAGTTTCTGCAGATGGCTGTCTCCTTCAGTTCCTATCAGAATAAGACGTCCCTGGCGAGCCTTTATCTCCTCAACATTGGAGAGGCTTTTCTGATACACTTCGTCCTGAGGCACCAGTGCAAGGATCGGCATCTCCTTATCGATGAGAGCTATCGGGCCATGTTTAAGCTCACCCGAAGCATATCCCTCGGCATGAATGTATGAAATTTCCTTGAGTTTTAAGGCTCCTTCAAGGGCTATGGGAAAACTGAGTCCACGACCAACAAAGAGGAAATCGCGACAATCATAAAAACTGTCAATGAGTTTTACAATATCAGCCTGTACCCGCGGTAACTCCCGCTCTACAATCCCTGCAATATCTATCAGCGCCTTACCCAGTTTTCTACTCTTATCGGAGGACAGTGTACCCTTTTTCTGGGCCAGAAAAAGGGTAAATAGAAAGAGAGCTGCAAGTTGAGAAATAAAGGCCTTTGTCGATGCAACACCGATTTCCGGACCGGCGTGGGTATATACTGTACCGTCTGCTTCGCGGGTCATTGTCGAGCCGACAACATTACAGATAGTTATAACTTTTGATCCAAGTTTTTTGGCCAGCCGGATACCGGCCAATGTATCTGCCGTCTCCCCGGATTGAGAAATTGAAACAGTCAGCACCCGATCATTGATAAGAAGGTGTCTGTATCTGAATTCTGAAGCAATGTCAACTTCAACAGGAATATTGGCGATTTTTTCAATCCAGTATTTTGCAACCAGGGCGGCATGCCATGAAGTGCCACAGGCAACGAGGAAAATACGATCGATTTGATTAATATCCTGCACACTGAAATTCACCTCCGGTAACTCAACGGTACCGGACTCCAGATTAATACGACCACTTATAGTATTGGTAATGGCCTGGGGCTGCTCAAAAATCTCTTTCAGCATAAAATGCTTGTATCCAGCTTTTTCAGCCATCCCGGCATTCCAGTTAATCGTTTTCACCTCTTTCTCCACGAGTAAACCTGAAGTAAGAGAATATATCTCGTAGGATTCGGCTTTAAGTATGGCCAGTTCCATATCGTCAAGAAAGACAACCTTGTCAGTATAGGGGAGAAGAGCCGGTACATCAGAAGCAAGAAAGGTGCCCTGATCTGTGCTGGTACCCAAAACCAGAGGGGACTGGTTTCGAACAGCAACAAGGGTATCCGGCATACCGGTCCAGAGCACACCGATAGCATATGAACCTTCAACTCTGCCGACAGCCTCTTTTATAGCAGAAATAAGATCATCTTCCAGATAGTCCTCAATAAGGTGAGCTAGAACCTCTGTGTCTGTTTCTGAGGAAAAATGATGGCCCTTCTCCTTTAGCTCTTCCCTTAAGGAATGATAATTTTCTATTATTCCATTATGGACAACAACCAGCTCGCCACTGCAGTCACTGTGGGGATGTGCATTGTTTGTTGTAGGTGCACCATGAGTAGCCCAGCGGGTATGCCCAAGACCGATATGAGCCGGGGCTATTATGGCAGAATCGATTATCGTCTCAAGATTGGAGAGTTTCCCTTCAGACCGGTGTTTGATCAGTTTTCCATCTTCCAGGTAGACTATTCCTGCTGAATCATATCCCCGATATTCCAGTCGCCTGAGACCTTCCAGTACTACAGGTACTACTCTTCGTGAACCACAATATCCGACAATACCGCACATAATTATCACCTCGTCTGGAAAACATAACGCTCTTCAAGCAGACCCTTCTCAGGGTTATCCTCTTTAATCAATAGAATCTCACAACCTTATCCTATCATTGTATCCTGAAAAAATGGTAGTTTTTTCTTTAAACCATCATCCAAAAAAGGTATAAATAAAGATATGAACTGTAAAAAATGTAGTGGCAAACTCGAAGTGCATCGTGCGTGTCGTCGTATACGATTACGATGCACGCTCTGTCACAAAGAGTATCAGATCCATGAGATTGCAAGTGAGCTTGACCGGGAGACCGAAAAAGTCCTTGAGAACTACACAGCTATTATCTATGACTGATTGATTTCTGGATACACAAAATTTTCTGACTACGTACAAACCTCATCCATTTTTTGTGGATTCTGCCTTAATTAGACTGAGAACAAAGAAAAACAAGTGTCCACAAAGTGTCATCCCCGCGCAGGCGGGGATCCAGTTACGAGCCCCTCTTGAAGGAAGTATAAAAACATGAAAAACGATGCGCCTATAACCAGATCTTTTGTTAAAGACAATGACATTACAACCATTGTCTGCCCAAGCTGCTACTCGGCCAAGACAACATCCGTCAAGCAATTCCGGAATCAGCAGCTGGCATTGCGGGTAAAGTGTAAATGTGGACATACCTTCAAAATAGAACTGGAATTCCGCCGGCAGCGACGTAAGAGTACTGAACTGCAAGGAGACACCAAGCTCGGTACTACGCTCTTTGACAACACAAATGTTAAAGTCACAGATCTCTCGCTGGGTGGTGCACGTCTGGAGATACAGGGAATACATGATATACAGGTCGGCGATACAGGGACTATCAGCTTTACCCTTGATGATCGAAAGAAATCCGTATTATTAAAGAATATTGTTGTCCGGTCGGTCCAGGAAAACCGTATAGGCTGCGAATTTATTTCAGATAAAGCGTATGAAAAAGACCTGGGCTTTTACCTCAGGTTCTGACCTCCACCGATCACTTTGCCTATAAGCCTCTCGGCCTGAACCAAAAACGGTTTCAGAGTATCAGCCTGGAGACTGCTCACAAGTAAACCTCCCTCCTTTTCTATTTTCTCTGCCAGCTCCTCTTCCTGTAACAGATCGACCTTGTTGTACAATTTCAGGCAGGGGATATTCTCAAGATCCAGGTCTTTGAGAAACTGCTCAACAACAGTCATCTGATCGCGGTAGCATGGACTGGATATATCTATAACATGAATCAGCAGATCCGCCTCTCTCAGTTCTTCCAGTGTCGCCATGAATGCCTTGAGAAGTTCCTCCGGCAGATTACGGATAAAACCTACCGTATCTGTGATTATCACCTCCATCTCCGTGGGGAACCGCAATCTTCGACTGGTTGGGTCAAGAGTTGCGAAAAGCTTGTCTTCCGCTATTATTGCACTGTTGGTAAGTGTGTTGAGTAAAGTGGATTTTCCGGCATTGGTATATCCAACAAGGGAGAGCACAGGGAGATTCTTTTTGCGTCTCTTTGCCCGCCTGCGATACCGTTCCCGACTGACATTCTTCAGCTCTTTGGCCAGCCGCGCCACTCTGTCATTAATACGCCGCCGGTCTATCTCCAGTTTAGTCTCCCCAGGGCCCCTTGCCCCGATACCACCTGTTAACCGGGAAAGGGCATCATCACGAGACGATAGTCGCGGCAGCATATATTTAAGCTGTGCCA
Organism: Desulfobulbaceae bacterium; assembly: GCA_030632405.1. GTDB lineage: Bacteria > Desulfobacterota > Desulfobulbia > Desulfobulbales > Desulfocapsaceae > Desulfomarina. The sequence goes on from DAOVUU010000203.1 coordinate 4,601, forward strand.
TTTCCACCTGAAGTTTACCCTCCCGGCTCATTGCCCGATGAGCAAAGATATCGAGGATCAATTGTGTCCGGTCAATAACCCTAAGATCTGTAAAATCGGTTATTGAACTGATCTGCGAGGGATTGAGTTCTTCATTAAAAATCAGGAGATTAGCGTCAAGCTGGAGAGCTCGAATCATTATATCAGCCAACTTGCCCTTACCCAGAATAAGCCGCGGATTTATTTTCCTCCTGCGCTGTAACATTGAATCGAGGACACGTACATTATCCGATCGGCTCAATTCAGCAAGTTCTGCCAATGATTCTTCAGCGCGAATTTTTGATTCAGTACTGACGCTCACAAGTATGGCTCTGTCCTGTTTCTGATCAACTTTCTGCACCTTCTGGCGGGAGGCGAATGCCCTCTCCACTTCATGAATCAGCTCCTCAGCAGATTCAACCTGATTTGCAGGATGCACAGGCTCTAAGAATGTCCAGTTCCTGCCGTCTTTTTCCATCGGCAGAAGGTGCGCTGTATAAAGACGTTCAGGCAGACCGTCGGAAGTTATTTTTAATACCGAAAGCAGATCAAAGCGCAGAAAAAGAAGATCCATCAAATCTTCATCACTGATATCCTCTCCGGCAAGATGAGTATGCACCAGCCTCAACCCCTTCAATCTTCCCCCGGAAGAGCGCACATGGCCGAGCTGGGGAATAACAATCTGTGCAAAAGTACCGAAACTCATTGTTTCAATCTTGCCGGAGCGGTGAATGAGCAACCCTATCTGGCGATTGATTTCCAGAGAAAGCTGGCACAATGTTCGTGCCATCTCCGGATTAATGATGTTATCCCGCGCCACCCTTTTGTCCCCGAATCGGGCTAATGCTTTCAGCTGCTGTTTTTTCAGTCCTCCTGTATTACCCGTTACAATTCCGATGAATCTCCCCC
>DAOVUU010000252.1 GCA_030632405.1 Desulfobulbaceae bacterium
CCATTGAGGAATGCATAGCCGAGAAAGAGGCTGGTAGCAGTGGTGGCCTGGATCTTACTGATGCGGGCGGAGAGAAAGAAGACCATACCCAGTTCGGCAATAATAAGAACGAAGAATGCAGGGCTGGCCACGAGGCGCATAGCCAGACCGCTTGAAGCAGTGAACCAGGCGACAATACCGGTTATACCAAGGCCGATTGCCATCCAGTTGAAAACTTTGGCCAGGAAAATAGTAGAGGCGTCCTGCTGGGCCTGGGCGAGAGTAATCTGATTATTCGCTTTTGCTTGATACATGTCAAAACTCCTGTTCAGTAGGTTTATGCAGAGTATTTAATGGACATATTATGGCGGTAAGAATAACCATTCTGGCGCAGCATGCAAGAAAAAGAAGAGGGGCGCTTTACCCCACTTGAAGCACCTCGATTACAATATCGTCGGGGCCCTTAAAGAAGGCAATTCGATTACTGCCAGCGTTTGCAGGGCCGGCTGTAAATTCGTATCCCTTGTCTGTAAGTTCATTGTAGGTAGCGTCAATGTCCTCAACCTGGACACAGATATGGTGGTATCCGTAAGTGGGCGGCGAACTGTCCGTATTGACCGGTTCATCTTCCCTTGCCACCCTGAGATTGATTGTTGTACCGTCAAAATTCAGTTCGGCACCGTCTGCGGTGCCGAACTTTTTCAGGGTGACCAGGGTTGCACCAAGAGTCTGGGTGAAAAAATCGATCGAGTTTTGAAGGTCGCTGCAGAGCAGGTGGATGTGATGGAATCGGTAGATCATTGAAAACTCCTCTGTTGGGGTGATATTATAGGTCAAGATGGCCATAGATTGTGGGTAGTTGTCAAGGAAAATGTCGGTTTTTCTGTAATAATTTAACTGTGAAGTGAGAGTTGGAGATGTTTGTCAAAAGCCTACAACGTAGCAGACAGAACGTTTTTCAGCGCCATCGAATTTGAGTTGGTTGAAAAAAGCGATTTTCTATCTTCAATTCATATGGTAGAACCTTAACGTCCAATGTCGATCCGGGAAAGATCATCTTTCTCATTTAGTCCAGCATATTAACTTTTAAAAGGAGATTCCATGAATAAGAAGATCATACTTCGAGATGATGAGATGCCCAGGCAGTGGTACAACGTCGCACCGGATATTCCAAACGGTTTGTTTCCTCCCCTTGATCCGGAAACCATGGAACCTATGGGGCCGGAAAAGCTCTCTGCAGTCTTCCCCATGGGCCTCCTTGAACAGGAAATGTCTTCCGAGCGATTCATCGATATACCTGAAGAGGTGCTGGAAATATACAGTATCTGGCGACCCTCCCCTCTAGTACGGGCAACAAGCCTTGAAAAGGCCCTCGGTACCAAGGCAAAAATCTTCTTTAAGAATGAGGGCGTGTCTCCGGTCGGTTCACACAAGCCAAACAGTGCTGTGCCCCAGGCCTACTACAATATGAAAGAGGGCGTAAAGCGTCTCTCCACCGAAACCGGAGCAGGACAGTGGGGAAGTGCCCTGGCATTTGCTACCAGCAAATTCGGACTTGAATGCAAGGTGTATATGGTTCGGATTTCTTTTGATCAGAAACCTTATCGAAAATCAATGATGCAGACCTATGGAGCATCGATTGTTGCGAGTCCAAGCGAAGATACCAACACCGGCAGGAAGATTCTGGCAGAGCATCCTGATACTCCGGGTTCCCTGGGGATTGCAATTTCAGAGGCACTGGAAGATGCGTCCGGCAGGGATGACACCAAGTACGCTCTCGGTTCAGTTCTCAATCATGTCTGCATGCACCAGTCCATAATCGGGCTGGAGGCGAAAAAACAGATGGAGATTGCTGGAGAGTATCCCGATGTTATTGTCGGCTGCTGTGGTGGCGGGTCAAATTTTGCCGGAATAGCAGCAGCGTATGTGCCGGATTACCTTGAAGGAAAGAAAATCCACTTTGTCGGTGTAGAGCCGGCATCCTGTCCTTCACTGACTATGGGGAAACTTGCCTATGATTTTGGTGATGTCGCCCAGATGACTCCATTGCTCTATATGTATACCCTGGGGCATGATTTTATTCCTCCAGGTATCCATGCCGGTGGTCTTCGATATCATGGCATGTCACCGATGCTTTCCGCCCTGGTGCGGGAAGATATAATACATCCGATGAGGGTGCATCAGCTGGAGTGTTTTGAGGCCGGCGTTCTTTTTGCTAAAACAGAGGGCATTATTCCAGCCCCTGAGACCTGTCACGCGATTCGTGCTGCAATCATTGAGGCAACCCGTGATCTGAATGATCCTAAAACGATCCTCTTTAATTTTTCCGGTCACGGGCTAATTGATATGGCCTCCTATGATAAGTTTTATTCAGGAGAACTACACGATTACGACTACCCTGAAGAACAGATTGCCAAATCGCTGGCTAATCTTCCCAAGGTGTAAAGAGAAGGATCCGGAGCGTTATGATGACTAGTCAAAATGATTTGAAAAAGTGGGTGATAAATCTCAGAAATGACTTTCATAAACATCCTGAGCTTTCCACCTTTGAAAAAAGGACCACCGAACGCATCTGTGAAGTGCTCAAAACATTGCATGTTCCAACCAGGACATTTGATGATCTGACCGGAGTCGTAGGACTTCTTCAAGGTGAGAAAACAGGGAGTGGAGAAAACAGAACCATTGCACTGAGGGCGGATATTGATGCGCTGCCTGTAGAGGAGTCTGGCAGTAAAAGCTATAAATCCACACATGCGGGAGTGATGCATGCATGTGGGCATGATGCCCATACAGCCATTGTTCTTGGTGTTGCAAAAAAAATCCAGGATTCCGGTCTGCTGGCGAAAATAGATGGATCGGTTAAATTTATTTTCCAGCCGGCAGAAGAAAAACTGGGTGGTGCCAAGGCGATGATTGAAAGAGGCGTCCTTGACGATCCTGCAGTCGATCAGATCATTGCCGGTCATATGGATCCGAATTTATCCGTTGGAACAGTGGGATTGTTTGCTCATATTGGTCATGCGTCCTCTGATCCCTTTGAGCTTGTGATCACCGGCAAGGGAACCCATGGTGCCCGTCCGCATCTGGGGGTCAATCCCATCACGGCCGGCGGCTGTTTTGCCGCCGGTCTGGATTCGATTATCCCGAGGTGTATAAATCCTGCCCGTTCAGCGGTTGTCAGTGTCGGCACCTTTCATGCGGGCAAGGCGGGAAATGTGATTCCGGAACAGGCTGTTATACAGGGATCCGTCCGCGCCCATGATGAAACAGTCAGAAAGGAAATCCTGGAGGCCATGAAAAATCTGGTTCGCGGAGTTGACTCTATGTTCGGCACCAGGAGTGAACTGGTTTTTAAGTCAGGCGCGCCCGTAGGAGTCAATGACAGAGATGTCAGCAGGTCTCTTCGCCGGACATCTGTGGAGGTTGTTGGTGAAGAAAATGTGAAAGATCTGCCGTTTATAATGGGCAGTGAGGATTTTTACTATTTTACCCAGCAATGCCCTGGAGCCATGATGCGGTTCGGCTGTGCAAGTGAAGAAGACGGTATCAACCATCCTCTGCACTCGCCGGATTTTGAGATCCATGAAGATGTGCTGGAAGTCGGGGTGGACGTATTGTACCGGGCAGTTGAGAATTTTTTTAAGGTAGAGGGGTAGTTAACCAATAACAATCAAGAAGGGAACTAAAATGAAAGAAAGTATCAAAATGTGGTCTGTTTTGCTGATGATCTTTATCTGTTCGGTATGTTTTTTACAGCCGGCTTTTGCAGACAAAAAAAATGATACCCTGAATATTGCATTCAGCAAAGAACTTGAAACTCTGGACCGGTATTTTAATACCGCTCGCGAGGGAATTGTTATTTCAAGGCATGTCTTTGATAATCTGCTGTATAGAGATCCCGTTACCTATGAATATAAGGGATTGGTTGCAAAAGATTTTAAGTGGAACAGTGATACTGAATTGGAAATTAATATCAGGGAGGGGATTGTATTTCATAACGGTGAGAAATTGACTGCAGACGACGTGGTGTACACGCTTAATTTTGCTGCAGACCCTGAAAATAAGGTAAAAACTCAGCGTTACTCCAGCTGGATTGACCGTGTTGTAAAAACAGGGGATTACAGTGTAAAAATTATGCTGAAAAAACCATTTCCCGCGGCTTTTGAGTTTTTATCAGGAGCAAACCCGATCTACCCAAAGGGCTATTATTCAGAAGTTGGCACCAAGGGGTTTGGTGTGAAACCGATAGGTTCAGGCCCGTATAAAATTGTTGAGGTGATTCCGGGTAAAAAAATCGTCATGGAAAAAAATGAAGATTATTTTAAAGACAGCCCAAAAGGTCAGGCCTCCATTGGTAAGATTGTATTGAGGACCCTTCCTGAAATCAATACCCAGATGGCAGAACTGATGACAGGGGCTCTTGACTGGATCTATCTTGTAGCTCCGGATCAGGCAGCCAAACTTGCCAAGATTCCAAGTCTCACAGTTACTCCGGCGGAAACCATGCGGATCGGATACCTGGTTTTTGATGCGGCGGACAGGTCCGGTAAAGAACATGGTATGGATAACCCATTTGTGAAACTTAAAGTCAGGCAGGCCATCAATCATGCAATAAACAGGGATTCCATCGCCAAGAATCTTATTGGCGGACAGTCCCGTGCAGTTTATTCTGCTTGTTTCCCTTTCCAGGTCGGGTGCGAGCAGGATGTAATAGAGTATGACTAATAACCTGAAAAGGAGAAATTCTAATTTTCAAAGGTCGTATTC
>DAOVUU010000263.1 GCA_030632405.1 Desulfobulbaceae bacterium
TCGCCATCTCTGTCCATAGTTCACTCACCTCATGTTCAGTTGCCTTTTGTAAAATATTATAAAAACCGCCGTACCACTCATTGATCTGTACCGTCAGCTCAACCTGTATAAACAGGGCAAGCAGCAGGAAAGAAGCTCCACCATAAGCCCAGGCAAACCACTCTCTGCTTTTAAAAAATGATTTAAACATCGTTTTCTTTCTTCCTCGTTTCTTGAAGTTTCCAGTTATCAGTTTTCAGTTGGCAGTACAGCAACCCATACTGTGGAGTTTAATACATTGAATTTGTTCATAAATAACACGTCTTTACTGATAACTGACAACTGAACACTGGAAACTTTAGCTCTTTTCTTCTTTTACCTTTTATTATTCACTTGAATCTATCCATAAATCAAAAAGCTCTTTAATACCTTTTCTCGCAAGCTCTTTCATTGCAAGAAAAGATTCATCGTCAAAGGGTTCTCCCTCGGCAGTGGACTGAATTTCGACCCACCTGCCATCCCCGGACATCACAAAGTTTGCATCTGTCTGGGCAGAAGAATCTTCCATATAATCGAGATCCAGCAGAGGGGCACCATCCTTTATCCCGGCTGATATAGCAGCAATCGGCATAACCTCCGGCATCTTTTCAAGTTTGCCTTCTCTCACGAGCTTTTCAAGGGCATCCCTTACGGCAATCGCTGCTCCGGTAATACTAGCGGTTCTTGTGCCGCCATCCGCATTCAGGACATCACAATCGACCCGCAGTGTTCTCTCTCCCAATGTTGTCAGATCCACCATCATCCGTAAACTTCTGCCTATAAGGCGCTGGATTTCAAGAGTTCTCCCGGATCTGCCGCTGGTCTCCCTTTTATATCTGCTGTCCGTGGCACAGGGCAGCATACCATATTCAGCGGTAATCCATCCCTTTCCACTCCCTTTTAAAAACGGAGGCACCTTTTCCTCCACAGAAACACCGCAAATCACATGGGTATTCCCCATGCGAATAAGGATTGATGCATCTGCCTGAAACTGTACCCCTCTCTCAATGGATACTGGTCGCAGCTCTTCCGGGTTTCTATTATTATTTCTCATACTCCTCCAATTATATATTGATAAACTCGTAAAAAGGTCACTCGAAGTCTAGGCTTATCGGAAGCCATAGATGGCTAAGTCAAAAAGTTCGATATACAAGGCGTAGTGTTTTTTACAGGTACTCGACCATACATGTGGTATGTCGAGTGTCTGTAAAAAACCTACAACGCAGTAGATCGGACTTTTTACGACGCCATCATATATTAATTTGATTCAACTTCAGTATTACACTAAAAGCGGCTAAGTAACTAAAACAGAGCAAACAAAGCAATAGTTTTCTTTGAACATACACCTGCCGCTCCTCTTCGCATAACTTAATCCAACTCCCGCCATTTCCTCTATTTGTAAAGATAAAAACAGCAAGAAGTTAATTATATTTTGTCATTTTACAATTTGACCGCATTTGATTAGAAAAAAAATTTGCCTGCAGAGAGTATTTATGGTATTGAAAAAACTCTACATGTTGTATCCAACTGAACAGCATACTTTTTACTAACGTCTATCAACAATGGAGGCCCTCCCATGAAGAAGCTCTTTGTCGCCCTTTTGCTCCTCACCATAGCCATACCAGGCAGTGTTATGGCAGCAGAAAAGAAAAAAAATCCACTGGCATCCTGGCAGCCCAAATTTGATCCGAGTGGAGCTGAGTATACCTATATTCTATCCAATATTTCCCATCCTGTTATAGAGGGTGTGGGTGTCGGTTACCGTATTCGAGACAAGGTCTGGGAAAAATCAGGAGGTCGCCTGTACGTCGATTTCCGCCCCCTGGCACAGCTTGGCGGCGAAAAAGATGTCATCAGCAAACTCAAATTAGGTGCTGTTCAGGGTATGCTGAGCTCCTCGGTCGCCGCTGCCAACATCTCTGATCTGCTGGGAATTGTCAATCTTCCCTATATAGTCGACACCTTTGATAAACTGGATACCTTCAGAAATACACCTGAAACCTGGAAACCATTTGCCAATGGCGCCCAGAAACAGGGTCTTCTCGTTTCAGATATTACGGGCTACGGACCATACGGCTGGGCCACAACCTCTCCTGTAAAAACTCTTGCCGATGCTAAAGGCACAAACTTTCGTATAGCCGAGGCTCCAGTCAATACTGACGCCTATAAGGCATGGGGGTTAAAGTTCACTGTCATGCCCTGGCCTGACGTTCCACAGGCACTGCAGACAGGCGTTATCACCGGACTTGATCATACCGCCATTGTCTGTAACATCACTAAAAAGTTTACCATTGCCAAATCCTTTACTGAGCTGAATTATGCCCAGGGACTTTTTGTTCACGTGATAAATAAACGTTGGTTGAAAAAGCTGCCAAAAGATCTGCAGGACATCCTCCTTGCCGTAATTGCAGAAGAAAGTGCAGCGACACGGGATTTAACCCGCAAGCAGCATGACGCACAGGTGGCAAAAGCTAAAGAAGCTGGAGTACAGTTTATACAGCTCTCTGACAGTGATATTCAAAAGTTAAAAACAGATGCTGAACCGGTATTAAAAAAATGGGGTGAGAAGATAGGTGTTGACTATCTTGCCAAAGTGCGGGAAAAGCTTGGCAGCTGATTTATCCCAAAAAACTGTCCCAGGAGGTTGTCCGAGAATAAGCATTTTTTCTCAAATCGAGGTTTTCTGTAAAAATAAGTGCAGCCATATAGTTGATATTGCGAGCATTATTTTTACGGAAATAACGAAGAGTTGGGGGAAAATGCATTCTCGGACAGCCTCCTGGAGTCGAAGAGACTACTCACTTCGACTTTTTTTTCGCAAAACCACCCTGCACTTCATGTTTAAAAGAGCCTTTATAAAAATTGATCGTGTTTTTCTCTTCATGGAGGAATGGTCGCTCTTTATCGCCGTTTGCCTGGCCCTTCTAACGGCCATGGCCAATGTAATTCTTCGTAAAACCACCAACGACTTCAATCTCTACTGGTCAGATGAAGTTGTCCGGAAGGTGATATATTTTTCCACCTATATAGGCTGTGTCGCAGCTATTCGCGGACGGCAGCTTATCCGTATTACAGCCCTCCCACAAATGTTTCCCGCCCTGAAAAAATCGACCAACCTCTTTTCGCACATGGCTGTTCTTCTGTTTGCAGGGCTTATGATCTACCTGGGCTCAAAGATGACCATGATGATGTACGAAGATGAATATGCCAAAACCGCAACTTTGCAAATACCGGAATACTATTTTTATGCCATCCTTCCACTGATGGGATGTATGACCTTTATCCGTACCCTTATTGCCATTCGTGAAGACTGGATCGGCAAACGGGATATCACATCAGAGAAATAGACAATGGAACAGAATTACCTGCTTATTTTTGCAATCCTTATTGGCTGTCTCGGATCAACGATACCTGTATTCCTGGCCCTCTTCTTCACCGGCACCATCGGCCTCGTTTACGGCATCGGTATTGACCCCCAGATTGTCATTGAGGTGCTGTATCGCAGTATGGATAAATTCGCCCTGGTCGTCGTGATGTTCTTTATCCTCTGCGGCAATATAATGACCAAGGGTTCCATAGTCAAAAAACTGATAAATGTTGCCAATGTACTTGTGGGTTTTCTGCCGGGAGGGCTGGCAATGGCCGGTGTTCTGGCCTGCGGCTTTTTCGGTGCTATTTCTGGATCTACAGTGGCAACGGTTGTTGCCATCGGCGGTTTTATGATCCCTGCTCTTCTGGAAAATAAATATGATGAACAGTTTTCCGTGGGCCTTATGACCACAGCCCCGATTCTCGGTGTCATCATCCCACCCTCGATAGCCATGATCCTCTATGCCATGGTCAGCAACGACCAGTTAGAGGCCCTGTTCCTCACCGGCTTTATCCCCGGGGTTATGATTATGCTGGCGATGAGCGTATATGCCTACCTGGTCTGTAAAAAAGCCGGTATGGAAAGGCGCCAGCGCCCCTCTCTGGGTGAGGCCCTGACCGTACTCAAAGAGAGCTGGTGGGCACTTTTTCTCCCTGTTCTAATCTTCGGCGGTATCTATTCCGGCCTCTTCACAGCCAATGAAGCCGCCGTTGTCGCGTGTTTTTATGCCTTTTTTGTGGAACTCTTTATCCACAAGGACATGAAAATCAGAGATATCAAAACCATTGTCGTCTCTTCTGCCATCACCTCTGCCACTCTCCTGATAATTGTCGCAGGTGCCTCAGTATTTGGTGAATACCTGACCTTTGAACAGATCCCCGGAAAAATCGCCTCGGTCGTTGTGGCAAATATATCCTCGCCCATAGTCTTTCTTCTCTCGGTGAATGTACTGCTGCTTATCATCGGCATGTTTATGGATATCATATCGGCGACCCTGATCCTCACCCCTATTTTCCTGCCACTGCTTGAAAAATTCGGCATCAGTACCATGCATTTCGGCCTGCTCATGACCATTAATCTCGGTATAGGCTACTGCACCCCTCCACTTGGTGTCAGTCTCTATATCTCCGGTGCGATAGTGAACAAAAACCTGCTCTATGTCTCCCGGGCGGTAATGCCCTTTATCCTGATCCAGCTAGCGATCCTTCTTCTGCTCACCTTCTGCCCTGGTATTGTTTTATTCCTTCCCCGGTTGATCTACGGATAAGCACCTTCAAAA
>DAOVUU010000137.1 GCA_030632405.1 Desulfobulbaceae bacterium
CATTGTTGAGGAAATTCATAAAGAGACGGGTCGTCATGTTCAAGGTTTAACAATGTTCAACTTTCGCATGCGGGCGCGCAGAGCGCTGCGACCAAGCCCAAGAATTTCTGTAGCCCCATTTTGACCGCTCACTCTCCACCGGGTTTGTGCTAGTACCCGGAGTATATGGTCGCGCTCGAGCTCATCCAGCGTTTTCGGGGCCGACGTTAAATTTCCATGGGATTTTTCAAGCTCATCCACCAGGTGTAATTTGGGTCCCGAAGAGCCTATCACCGCCCGTTCGAGGACATTTTCAAGCTCTCTGATATTGCCAGGCCAGTGATAATTCTGTAAGGTATTCATCACGATCGTCGGAATGGTGTCAATGGACTTGCCCAACCTTTTAGAAATTTTATTAATAAAATAATCCACAAGCAAGGCAATGTCTTGACAGCGTTCCCGAAGAGGGGGAACCGTGATCGGGAAAATATTCAGCCGGTACCAGAGATCTTCCCGGAAGCGACCTCTACGGACTTCCTCTTCCAGGTGACGGTTGGTGGCGGCAATCACCCGCACATCGACCTTTATCGTCTGGGAGCTCCCCAACCGTTCAAACTCGCCATCCTGGATCACCCTGAGCAGCTTGGGCTGCAGTTCCAGCGGAAGCTCACCAATCTCATCCAGAAAAAGGGTGGCACCGTCAGCAACTTCAAATCGTCCCAACTGCCTTGCATGGGCACCGGTAAAAGCCCCTTTCTCGTGGCCGAAGAGCTCGCTTTCGGTTAGGGTTGGAGGCAATGTTGCACAATTTATTTTGAACAATGTCAAGTCTTTACGTAGGCTCAGGCTGTGGGTAGCCCTGGCGACCAGTTCTTTGCCTGTTCCACTCTCGCCAAGAACCAGAACGGTTGTATCGGTAGCGGCAATTTGTTCGACCTTAAAGAGCACATTATTGATCTGATCACTTTGACCGATAATGTTCTCATAGTTGTACTTTAATTTAATCTCTTCTTGCAGGTAAGCTCTCTCGGCCTCAAGATATTCTTTTAACAGTCGTATTTCGGAAAGAGCTGCCTTGAGATGCAGTTCAGTCTGCTTGTGTTCAATGATGTCTTTTCGTAGCTCCTCATTGACACGCTTCAATTCACATGTCCCCTCCACTACACACTTTTCCATTTCATAATGTGTCCATAGCAATCCCTCTTCTGTCTGCTTTCGCTTGGTGATTTCGCTATTGCGTTTCTTGACCAGTCGTTGGAGTGTGACTAACCAGATCCCGGCAATTAAGGCAATAGTTATTACCATGATGATCGTGGGCATGAGATATTTCTTACTCCTCTGCCAGGGATCGGTAGCAGTGAATTATTTGTCGTAGAAATGGTCATATTTTCCGTTAGTTTTAACGATCAACAATCCTTGATTAAGCTTTTCCAGATCAGGTTTATCTTTTCTTGTATCAACCCCCCTCTACACCGCTCATAATCGTATGAGGCTGATAGAGATGAGGTGAGGGTGATAAGAACGTCCTTTACCGGGACAAAATAATATGGTTATTCGCCTTTCAATCGGAATACCACTCAACATTCGTGCCATTTGAGCCCACCATGTAAAAAAGAGAGGGAATCTATTGATATGTTGGAAGATATTAGGAAATAGCAATAGAAGCTGGAACTATTAACCACCGGGACTTCGACCAAATATGGCCTGGTGGCCAAATATAGCCACCAGCAGAGGGAGGTGATTTTATCCGAACTGTACGGAATTGGCCTGGACTGATTTTCTCCGAAATGTTTTCTGAGCTTGACTTTTCAATTGCCATCTGGTCAAGAGAATTTCATTTTCAATGATTTTTAAACAGGTAATAATGTGAAGAGAAAAACCATCTTTCGTCATGAGGCTGCGCTGCTTCTCAAGCTGACAGGCCCGATACTGCTGGCCCAGTTGTCCCAAACCAGTATGGGCTTTGTCGATACCGTGATGGCCGGCAGGGTCGGTCCTGTAGACCTGGCCGCCGTTGCCGTAGGTTCCAGCCTTTTTTTTCCTATCTTTCTCTTTATGGTTGGTCTTCTCAGTGCTGTGACCCCCCTTGCGGCCCAGGCCCATGGCCGCAGAGATTCCACGGATGTTTTTCGTTCTCTCCAGCAAGGTGTTATCGCCGGTTTATTCTGCGGGATATTTGCCATGGTTCTTATCTGGCAGCTGTCTCCCCTTTTTCAAATATTGCAAGTATCCCCGGAGGTCGCCTCTCCCGCAAAGCGGTATCTTTTTGCCGTCTCGTGGGGAATGCCTTTTGCCGGAGTTTTTCTCGCCCTTCGCAGTGGTGGAGAAGGAGTCTCCCTGACCCGACTTTCCATGCTGGCGAGTTTTACCGGGCTGGCTGTTAATATCGTGGCCAACTATGTTCTTATCTTTGGAAAACTGGGGCTGCCTGCAATGGGCGGGGTTGGATGCGGCTGGGCCACTGCTATTTCCATGTTTGCGATGATGATAACAATGGCCCTGCTTCTTCAGAAAAGCAGAGTTGAAGGTGTTGTCAATGTGTTCCGTCGGCTGGATCGCACGCTTTTGCAGTCAATGGGGAAGTTTCTCGCTTTAGGGATGCCCATCGGACTTTCACTTTTTGTGGAGTCCTCTATCTTTGCCATAATCTCACTGCTCATTGCCCGGTTCGGGGCGGAGATAGTTTCTGCACACCAGATAGCCTTAAATTTCACATCATTGCTGTTCATGATACCTCTCAGTCTTTCCATGGCTCTCAGTATCCGAGTAGGTTTTTCAATAGGCAGGAAGCAGCCAGTGAGAATGAAAAGGATTGTACAGACAGGTCTTTTCCTTGCCCTTTGTTTCGCCTGTGTTACCTGTATTTTCATTGCTACCTGCGCTGATACAATTGCTCTTTTGTACACAACGGAAAGCGTGGTGAGGGAAACTGCTGCCCATCTACTGCTCTTTGCCGCCCTGTTTCAGCTATCCGATGCCATACAGGTAAACTGCTGCGGAGCCCTGCGTGGATGTAAGGACACCAAAGTGCCTATGTTGCTGATGATATTTGCATACTGGGGAATAGGGCTGCCTGTGGGCTACGGAATCGGCATCATCGGCTTCGGTTCCATCGAACCTGGTGCCGACGGCTTCTGGATAGGGCTGATCTGTGGATTGACTGTTTCGGCTATTCTCCAGGGAAGAAGGCTCTACAAAATGGTTGGCCGTTTTCAAGACATTTAACATCTCCCCTGTAATAATTTGTCAATTGTCTATAAAGAAAAACTTTATGGTTAAAAGTTACATCCTCGCCGTCGTCAGACCCATGGCTGATTGGGCCATTCCGCCTGATTAAAATCTATATCTTTAGCAGGTTCGTTTACCACATGACCGTGTTATTTTACCACCGATCGTTTCCTGAAATATTCAGTAATGAAGGTTCCGACAGTCATTTGGGTGAGTTGGCAGACAATAGCTGGAATAAATGCCAAGGGATAGCTACTGGCGAAATATCCTGCCCACACGACATAGGCTACGGTTAGTGTTTTTTGAGATGTATGTATGGTGAAAGCTGTAATGGAAGCATGGTCAAGTCTTAGTAAACTGCCCATAATATAATTTGCCAACAGCATGAAAAAATGGAGAAAAATAATAAAAGCAACAAGGCTGATTATAGAAGTTCCTGCCTGAGTTATATCTTTAGCTGAGCGGCTGACCGCGTTGAAAATAATCAAGATAATGATGCAGGATTGGAAGACTGATAATTGCCGCCCTAGTCGTTTAATAAACCTTTTGGCGAAAGGCCTGATTGCCTGACCTAATACAATTGGAACAAGAACTTTTATAATAAGCCCCAGAAACATTGTTAGCATGGGGAGTTCTATCTGTGCATCTGCATTCAGCATTATATTTAACATGAAGGGAATGGTCAGGATTGCTAAAAAATTGGTCAGAACACAGATAAGCAGAGAAAGTGGTACATTACCCCTGGCGATAGCTGTCATTATGGTTCCCGACGATACAGTGACCGGTCCAGATGCAATAATACAAATCCCGACAAGAAACTCATAAGGAAAAATTGGCCGAGCCATAAGCCAGGCAATAGCAGGATAAAGGATTAAAGAGGAAAAAACTGCTGCAAACGGGGTTTTTACACCTTTCATTTGCCTGAAAATGTCACGTGTATCCAGGGTTAGACCAGTTGTAAAAAAAGCCAAAAAGATACCAATGCTAAAGATATCATATCGTTGAAAGACCTCTCCCCACTCTGGATACACATAGCCCAGAACTGAAGCACATACTATGCTGACAATAAGCCACTGGCTTTTTAGATATGGAAGCACCTAACACCCTATGTAAAAGTATTGAAACTTGATGTGCTGCATTCATACTTGATGACGAATGTTACTGCAACCAACTGAAGAGGAGGCTAGTTTTATCCGTTAGGCGGGGTCAATGATAAACGGCGACTGTAATCTGATAGACTCTGTGTCATAAACTGTTTTGCTATCCCAGCGCAACATGATAAAAGCCCCCTTATTGTTCAATATTGTCCTGGGTGCATGCCAGATGTTGGCATTGTAGTTAACTGTTTGCCCACCTGTAGCATGAAATGCAGTCGATGCTGAAATGTTTGGGGAACCATCCTGGTGAGACGGGCAAACCAAAACCAAATGATTTGTCCCATTAAGTGGAACGAACATTTGATGAGAAAACGGATGCCGTTCGAGTTCCGTAATTCGAATCGGATAGAGTTCAGGCTCCAAACTCATATAAGTGATATTAGCCCTTGCTTCGGGGCGCCCGTTTTCAACCAGGGCAGCCCATTCTAATCGCTCAGGTATACTTCCCTGGGCCATGAGAACTTGCCCATAAGGAGCAAACGCTTTTTGAGTAAGTGGAGCCAGTCGTAATTTCATGATCTATCTCTCATATCTCAACCTATTGGTTTGACAATTTTTACTGATCATAGAGTAGTTCTCAATCCGTTTATTTTTCTTTCCGACATGCAAAAGCTTCAAGTGCTGCTGTAAAACAAGCCATTGGTGTAGCAGTCAGACCTGCACCGATTTGCCCAATCCCCGGTCGCCTACAAGCAATTCCAGTATTAATAATTGGGGTAATTCCTGTCTCAACAACTTTTCGAATGTCAACACCAAGGGGGGCACCACGAAAATTGATTGGCGGCAGCTTATACGTTTCATGTTCACCGGCGGTGATCTCGTACATCTTTAAAGTAGTTTCCAAAGCAAATTGTGCGGTACCACCAATATATTCAACAACAGCCGGTGCTCCAACCATGGAGAATGAGCCAAGACCAATGGTTTCAGCAATTGCAGAATCGCCCATATCAGGATTAGCATCTTCTGGACCAAAACCTGGAAAATAAACACCATCAATCATTGGAGCAGGAGCGGTGAACCATTTATCGCCCAATCCACTAACCCTTATTCCAGTCTCATATCCATTTCTGGCAATCGCGGTGACAATGGTCGAGTCCTTAATATGAGCTCCGGCATCAAGCATACCTTTTGAGCCAGCCATAACCGTGTTGAGAATAAAATGACCGGCCTTATCTATGAAATCAATTGCTTTGAGGACCTCTGATTGCTCACCAACACTAATAAGATGCTGCACGAGTGCTGTTAATAGCAATGCATTACTGGCTTTATTCCTATTATGAAGTTCATCTCCCATTTGCAGAGCTTGAGTTACAATATTCTTAAGGTCAATACCACCAGCATGATGCAGGGCATTTCTCAGCAGCGGGGCTAACTCGTAATTCATCCATCGAAGTTTGGCCATTACCTCATCATCAAAAGCGCCATGCCTGAGTACCTTGCCAATACCCATGTACAACGTCGCATAGGTCTCAATACCATGAACAGTATTGGTGACAACATTAACTTCCATTGATGGGGTGATAATGCCGGACATGGGCCCTATTGCATGGTGATGATGACTGGAATCAAACTCAAGTTCTCCGTTTTCTGCGAGTTGAGCGACTTCTTCAGGGTTAGAGGCCCAACCTTCGAATATGCAGGCACCTATTATTGAACCACGCATTGGACCGCACATTTGATTCCAGGCAACCGGTGGTCCGGCATGCAGGACAGTACGTTCTGACATGCCTGGAACCACGTCCTTTGCCGGTCTGATATCGCTCCATATAGCGGTACTTTCCTGTATCTTCTCAAGACATTTCTTATTTGCTTCGTTTATGCTCATGTAAACCTCTTCTTGCTGAAATCGTTGACTGTGGCAATGTAGAAAGTTTGATTACGCTTCCTCTTCAAGACCGTCAAGTAATGCCAACAGTCTCATGTTACCTCCGGCTGGAGGCCTCCAATCCATTTGAATTACCGGAATATCCATTTTTTTAATATCCTCAGCGAAGCTTTCAAGGCCAATATTTATTATTTCCACTGGTTGTTGCAATGGTGACGTTTCTTTTTTCATCAGACCTCCTTCAGATAGTGTTTCCGACAATCTGGTGCTACCAGCATTGCGGCATAATATGCTGCTTCACTGTTAGATCGAAATACTGTTATACCTCCGTTCTCTAATATGTTTATTTGACTATGTATATCTTGTGGGTCCAATTCTGTTCCAACAACAACCGCAACAATCTCTGCAGAAACCCCATATGTGTTTTTCAGTGATTCAACGCTTTGAACCAATTCTTGTGCCGGGTCTAGATGGGATCCGTTTCCGAGTACCAGGTCAACCAACAAAACTCCACAGGCTGCCAAACTGCCGTTTTCAGCCAACTCATACAGCTTCTCAGTCCGCG
>DAOVUU010000175.1 GCA_030632405.1 Desulfobulbaceae bacterium
AATATGCTTACTTTTCATACACATATGGTCTATTAGTTCACAAAAAAATAGCTTTGTCAAGTAAAACACAGTTTTATTTAGTGGAAAAGTGCTTATCTTACGGCAATTTATATCTGGTCTTAGGCCGGGCACGAGGGTAGTGTGCTTTATGTTGTATGTTCTGAAAATTGATGCGCGCCATATTGCGTTTTGAAAAAATATATTGATGCAGTAAAAGAGGTAGGAGAAGAGAAAATAGTAAAGGGGCAAGATTATGTAAATGCTCTTGTAATTGGGTATAATTTTTAGTAGTTTTGTCCCTTCGGAAAACTTTTTGCTTAAAACGATTTGTGAGAAAACAGAAATTTCCGGTGTGCTGATGCTGGCAGATGCATGTTTAATTTGCCGGTTCTTTCACTTGGGGTAACAACATAAGAAGAGGGGTAAGATTTTGGCTGCAAAAGGGGGAAAAAAATCTGTTTTTAGAGAATATTTCGAGGCAATCATCATTGCTGTTCTACTTGCCTTGTTTATCAGGACTTTTGTCGTACAGGCTTTTAAAATACCCTCTGGATCTATGTTACCGACTCTCCAGATTGGCGACCATCTGTTAGTGAGTAAATTTCTTTATGGTGTCAAAATGCCGTTTACGGGCTCTCTTTTAGTGCCTTTTAAAAAGATTGGCAGGGGAGATATTGTTGTCTTTCGGTTTCCTAAGGACCGGTCGGTTGATTATATCAAGCGGGTTATCGGTACTCCCGGGGACACTGTTGAAATACGAGATAAAAAGGTGTTTGTGAATGGGAAACCAATTGTAGACTCCCATGCACATATAGCATCAGCTACAATTCTGGATGCAAAATCGAGCCCAAGGGATAATAATGGGCCGATTCTGGTACCGGAGGATCGTATATTTGTTATGGGGGATAACAGGGATAACAGTTATGACAGTCGGTTCTGGGGCTTTGTAGATCAACAAGATGTTTTAGGTAAAGCGTTCATACTTTACTGGTCCTGGGATATCAAGAAACCTCTCTTTTCGTTTCAACGTCTTGCTTCAATACGCTGGGGGCGGCTGGCCAATCTCATTGAATGAGGGGCACCTCGAACTAACTGCCGGGAGCCATGTTGATGTACGGAAGAGATCTTTTCACTTCTATTCCTCCCGGATTGACCTCAGCCTGATAAACGAGAATCTGTACTCCCTCTTTCTCCGCCTGCTCAATTGTTCTTGCATAAATAGGGTCAATCTGTGTTGCTGGTGCAAATCTGTCCGCATCCATTCTCTGGACGAGGAAAAATATACAGCTGTCAAAACCTTCTTTTTTGAGCCTTATGAGTTCATTGAGATGCTTGGTGCCTCTGGTTGTTACAGCATCGGGGAACATGGCGCAACCGTCGATTGCCAGTGAGCAGTTCTTGATTTCCACATAGATGTTCTGCTCACCCCGTCTGACAAGGAGATCAAGGCGACTTTTCTGTGACGTCTTTACCTCTGCCTTAATACTGTCAATATTCGTAAACTCAAGGATTTGACCTTTTTTTATCGCTTCAATGACCAGTTTGTTCGTTTGAGATGTATTTACTCCTACCCAGGTCTCATTGTCCTGTACCATCTCCAGTGTGTGCGGGTATTTTCTTTTGGGATTGTCAGAAAGAGAGAGATACACTGCACTGCCGGGAGTTGAGCAGGAGAGCATCGTGCCGGTATTAGGGCAGTGTGCTGTAATTACTTCACCGTCATCCAACTGGATATCTGCAAGAAATCGTTTGTATCTTTTAATGAGTTTACCGTGGGTGAGTGGGGTATTAAAATGCATGGATAGACACTCCTGTTAGTTTGTGTCCGTCCAGAAACGGCCTTTTTGCTCTAACCCTTCGTTGCAGGAAAAATTTTATCCTCGGGATATCATTTATATGCCTGTGGTAAAATTTTTCCTGCGTCTCGATTTAGCCCAAAAATCCTCGTTTCTGGATGGACACTAGTTAATCTTTATATTGCGTATTAGGGAAGTAGGTGCTACATAAAAGGTTGGTTTAATCTCGCAACAATAACATAATATCGTTGACTTTCGGCTGCAGCAGGCATTGTGTTTGAAGGTTGATGCAAGTGTGCCATTCTACATGGAAAGGAGAATCATTGCTATGAAATTAGGTATCAATGGATTGGGACGAATAGGAAAGCTTTCCCTCTGGCACCACGTATCGAGAAAACATTTTTCAGGAATTGTTGTTAATATTGGTCGTGAGGTTGGTTGCGGACTTGAGGATCTGGCATCAATGATGGAAAGGGACTCAACTTACGGAAGGTTGGGAACTTATCTCTATGGACATAAGTGCCCACAGGTAATTGAGGAACTGGATGAAAAAAATGGCACCATGGTTGTGAACGGACTTCCTGTGACAATCCTGCGTTCTGCAAGGGACCCTAAAGATATTGCCTGGCATGAAAATGGTGTTAAGCTCGTGGTGGATACAACTGGGGGATTTACTGATCCTACTGCAGATCCAGATGCCAATCGGGGAGCCTTGCGTGGACATATGCAGGCAGGTGCAGAAAAGGTAGTTCTCTCTGCACCTTTTAAAATCAAATCAAAAGGGTTGGAGATGCCTGAAGATGCAATCACAACGGTGATGGGGATCAATGATGAAATGTACGATCCCGGACAGCATTCTCTGATTTCAGCTGCATCATGTACGACAACCTGCCTCTCGTATATGATAAAGCCGCTTATGGAGAAGATCGGGGCGGATAAAATTCTCAGTGCGTCGATGGTAACCGTACATGCGGCAACTGGAAGTCAGCAGGTTCTAGACAGGTTACCCCAGGCCGGGGCTGTTGATCTCAGAAAAAATCGATCTATTTTGAATAATATTATTTTGACTACGACAGGCGCTGCCAAAGCATTGGCACTTGTTATACCGGAAATGGCCTCTATCGGGTTTATGGCGGAATCTGTGCGTATTCCTACCTCGTCAGGTTCTCTTATAGTTCTGGTCCTGAATCTACAGGATGAAATCGAAAGTCCAATTAAAAGAGGTATTATAAATGGTATCTACAGGGATTTTGCAGAGAGCAGTTCCTATTTGCAATTTACTGAAAAACATAATGTCTCTTCAGATATTCTGGGAGCACCAAAAGCTGCGACAGTGATAGAAGGGTCTGAAACCCATACCCGAACAGCCGCTATTCAAGTCAACCTGGAACATGTAAAAGCTGATTGCCTGGCAGCAGACGCTGATCCTATCTTAAATGTCCCGGTGACCCAGGCTGTTGTGTACGGATGGTATGATAACGAGCTCGGCAGTTATACCAATATGCTTGGTGATCTGACCGTGAAAGTGGCAGGAGAAATGCTGTAATTCTGTGTATATTAGTAGAATTTTACCTGAAAATATGGCTGAGCTGGTCGCTCTCGAACAGGACCTGGAGTCGGGATGGAGTGCCGGGGCTGTACGCCGGGAGATTGACAGACCTCTCGGTTTGCAGTTGGTGGCTTATGGAGATGGTGCTGGCAGTGTGATTGGCTGGTGCTGCGGATTTAGGGTTGAAAAAGAGGCAGAGCTCATGAGAATTGCTGTAGTGGAGCCTGAAAGACATCAGGGGGTGGCGTCAGCTCTTCTTGCACAATTTGAGCAGGAGTGTACAGAGCTGGGGGTGTCTTCAATTTTTCTGGAAGTTGCTGAGGCAAACATGGCCGCACGACGGTTATATGCCAGGTTCTCTTACAATCAGGTTGGCAGGCGTGAGAACTACTATACCCAACCAGTCGATGATGCTCTGGTGATGAATAAGATGATTTCCGGGATACCAGGTAATACTAACATACAGGTGGATCATGAACACAATCAGAGACCTTGATCTTTCAGAAAAAAGGGTGCTTGTCAGAGTTGATTTTAACGTGCCCATGGATGACCAGCTGGCGATAACTGATGACATTCGTATGCGTATGGTTTTACCCACAATTAAATATGTTCTTGAAAACAGGGGCAAACTCGTCCTCTGTTCCCATATGGGGAGACCAAAAGGGCAGCGGGTTGAGGCATTCAGCCTTGCTCCTGTGGCTGCCCATTTACGGGAGTTGCTTGGGCGTGCGGTTAGGCTTGCCCCTGATTGTATCGGCAGAGAAACCGAAGAATGTGTAACCGGCATGAGTGCTGGAGAGGTTGTGTTACTGGAAAATTTACGTTTTCATGCTGAAGAGACGAAAAATGGTGCAGCGTTTGCTGACAATCTGGCCCGTCTGGCAGATGTGTATATCAATGACGCCTTTGCGGTCTCACACAGAGCCCATGCTTCTGTTGTCGGCGTGGCGGAACGAATAGAGGCAAAGGGGGCCGGTTTTCTGCTCGAGACTGAGATGGATTATTTTCATAAATCGATGGATGAGCCGGTACGGCCTCTCGTGGCATTGGTTGGCGGTGCGAAGGTATCTTCGAAGCTTGGCGCATTGGAAAACATGTTGGACAGGGTGGACAGGATGGTCATCGGAGGGGCAATGGCCAATACTTTTTTGAAAAGCATGGGGATTGATGTAGGTAATTCTCTGGTGGAAGATGATCTTCTGGAAACGGCCAGAAAATTAATCGATACCGCCGAGAAAAAAGGTGTGAAATTGTATCTTCCTGTAGATTTTGTTGTTGCTGACCGGTTTGCCGCTGATGCCATAACTAAAAATGTAACCTATCGGGATATACCTTCAGGGTGGATGGCTCTTGATATTGGGCCGGCATCAACTATTCTGTTTAAAGAGGCACTCGATGATGCAAGAACAATAGTTTGGAATGGTCCTATGGGGGCATTTGAAATGGATGCTTTTGCGCGGGGGACAATGGCCTTATGCCAGATTGTTGCCAATTCCCATGCTCTCTCTATAACCGGTGGTGGTGACTCAAATGCGGCAGTAAAAAAAGCCGGAGAGGAAAAAAATATCTCCTATATGTCCACAGGAGGCGGTGCTTTTTTAACTCTCATGGAAGGTAAAACTTTACCTGGTGTTGAAGTGCTGAGTTAATAGAGTATCAGGTCAATATCTGGCTTTGTGTAAGTAGAGTGATTACTTAGGTAGAGAGGCTGGAGGTGTTTGTACCTCCTTATAACATTAATGAGCAGGGTTTCGAACTTCCTGCCGACAGCTGACAGCCCATCAAAGAAAGAGTTGTTTCAGCAAGACCATAACTGAATTTAAAAACAGTAATTACTTCATAAGCAGGAGAAAAGATAATGAGAAAAGCACTTATTGCCGGGAACTGGAAAATGCATACGACAGTAGTTGAGGCCTGTCAGCTGGCTGCGGACGTCGCGAAAACATGTTCAGATTATACCGATCGTGAAGTACTTCTTGCGCCGCCCTATACAGTGTTGAGTGAGGTTTCACATGTTATAAATAATACCTCTATTATTATTGGGTCGCAGAATATCTGCTGGGAGGGCAAAGGGGCATTCACTGGAGAGATATCACCTGTAATGGTAAAGGATGCAGGTGGAAGTGCTGCAATTGTCGGTCACTCTGAACGGCGGCATATCTTTATGGAGACCAACGAACTGATCAATCGTCGTGTCAAGGGCGCACTGGCTTTCGGTCTTATGACAATCCTCTGTATCGGTGAAACTCTGGACGAAAGAGATGCGGAAAAAACGTTTGTGATACTGGAAGAGCAGGTGCGGAAAGGACTAGCCGATGTCGACGGTGCGGATATGGACAAAATTGTGATAGCCTATGAACCTGTATGGGCAATAGGAACCGGAAAAACCGCGAGTAAAGAGCAGGCACAGGAGGCTCACGCTTTTATCAGGGAACTTATTGAGCAATTATATGAAAAAAATATTGCCGAGCAAACGAGAATATTGTATGGTGGCTCGGTCAAGCCCGGTAATGTTGATGAGCTGATGGCGCAGACAGATATTGATGGCGCCCTCGTTGGCGGTGCTGCTCTGGATGCAGATTCGTTCGGGCGTATTATAAATTTTGAATAAGTTCATTGTTGAGCTATGGATACTCTACTTACAATTGTACATGTAGTCGTCTGTTTCTTTCTGGTTGGCATTGTATTGCTCCAGC
>DAOVUU010000193.1 GCA_030632405.1 Desulfobulbaceae bacterium
TTCCATGAGCAAATGCAGGAATCCATTATTGACCTGAATAGATATCTCACACCAGATCTTTCGGTGATGGACTGCAGTGTGGGTCTGGCTGATTTTCATCTTGGCGGACCGGAATGCAATCCCCATATAAAAAGAATAATTGCCGGTTATAATCCCTGGCAGGTGGACCGAAAAGGTGCCGAATTACTGGGCTTAGACTGGAATACTATTGATCATATTGCCGCCGGAAATTATCAATGATGTCAATTGCTTTTCCTGACAGCCTTCAGCCTGCAAACATGGGCTGCGAACAAAGAGCACCCTCAAGGGCAAGCTGCTAACCCGCATTTCTCACGAGTTGAGACGACTGCATATGTGAGGAACGAGTCAATAGGCAGATAAGCGGAGACTTCGATAGTAACCTATGCCTATTGGCTCAGGGACGTGGCAGATGCGGTCGTATCGACTCGCCTTTGGTGAACATTTTGTGAAATAGCTATCACTTAAATTTGGTTAAAAATTTCTTGAAATTTTACCTGTTACCTCTTGTTGAACAAAATGTTCATGAGAAATGCGGGCTAAAGACCGTCAGGACTAATGCCGTATTTTTTAAACTTTCGCCACAGTGTACGGGGATTAATTCTTAAAAAAGCCGCTGTAGCAGTCTTGTTCCAACCGTGATCGTCCAGAGCTTTTTTTATAGTTTCTACTTCCGAAGAAGCGAGTGGTTTTGCGACTAAACGTCCGATACCGGCGTCCTCGAGCTCTCTGCTATTCCTCAATTCCTTGGGAAGATGCTCCAACTCTATTGTGGAATCATGGCAGAGGATAAACGCATATTCAATAAAATTTTCAAGCTCTCTGACATTACCCGGGAAATCATAATTCATGAGTACATTAAGAACTTCCCGTGAAACACCTTCTATATACTTCCCTTTAAGAATATTAAATTTTTTAATGAAATGATCCAACAAAAGGGAGATATCCTCCCGGCGGCTGGCCAGAGGAGGCAGATAGATTTTTACAACATTGAGACGATAAAACAGATCATCACGGAATTTTTTTTGAGCAACAAGGTCGATCAGGCTCTTATTGGTTGCCGCAATAATGCGCACATTGGCCTTAACTACCTGGTTGGAACCAAGAGGTTCATATTCCATTTTTTCAATTACCCGCAGCAGTTTCATCTGCAGGGCACTTGAAATATCCCCTATCTCGTCAAGAAGGAAGGTACCGCCTTCTGCAAGCATAAAGCGTCCAGGCTTGTCACGCTTTGCTTCTGTAAAGGCACCTTTTTTATATCCAAAAAGCTCGGACTCCAGCAGACTATCTGGCAGAGCGGTACAGTTAAGAGCAACAAATTTTCCGGTGCGTTCGCTCAGGTCATGAATTGCCTTTGCAAAGAGCTCCTTGCCTGACCCACTTGGCCCCTCAATCAGAACGGTACTGTTACTTCTGGCTATATCCGGCAGGATATCGAGAATCTTCCAGATTTCGTGGTTTTTTGTAATGATGTCAGAAAAAACATACCTCTCTTCAATTTTCTTACGCAATAATTCCATTGCCGAGATATCGCGCAAGGTTTCTACACCTCCAATCACCTCACCTTCATCATTGCGAACCACAGAAGTGCTGATGGTAACAGGTATCCGCTTTCCATCACTTCGAATTATTTCTATTTTCCTGGAGATTTTTTCCTGTCCTGTGGTCATGCTCTCCTTCAAAAAACATTTCGACTCGCATTGATCGGCATCAGTAGCCCTGAGAACCTCAAAACATTTTTTTCCTAAAGCATCCTCACTCTTTACACCGGTAATTTTTTCCGCTGCAGAATTAAAATACGTTATATCCTGATTGCAATTGATGGTGAAAATACCATCGGCGATAGAATTGAGAATAATATCGTTCCAGTCTTGTTTCTTCTTACTCGTCATGATAATTCCGCAGATACAAATGGATTAAGCCACAATATCCTTCTTTCTCTCTTAAAAGAAAACACAATAAAGGGGCAACTCCCCCTCACGCTGTTAGCTGCTGCCTTGCCCTGATTTTGGCGTCGATAAGCTGTTTGTGGGTCAGACGCAGGAGGTTGGCAAGCTTGTGAGCAAAATGATCTTCATGTGCTTCCAGATGACCATCAATATGAATGATGCGCCACACTGCCTCCATTACTTCAATTTTCTCATCTCTGGTAAAGTTGGTATTCATGTAGCGGGTGAACTGGAAAAGATCCACAGAATCTTTCCGCTTCCGGTCACCGGAAGCAATAAATTCATCGATCTCTTCGCGGGGAACCCCACACTTTGTCGTCAGCGTTAAGATAACATGTTCGTTTTCCTCATCGGAGCACTCTCCATCCACATGAGCTGCCTCAAGCAGAAGAACACACAGGGCCATGTTAAATCCCTGCACATCATTGTCTTCTTTTATCTTTTCTCCAGACGTATCGCCCAGAATTTTTTTTATCAGATCCAGCATATTTAAACCCTCAATACCCCATAGATTCACCGATCAGCTTCACATGGATGCGATTTTCAACCATATGGCCTTCGATGATACTCCACATGTTACATATACGGGTTGGAGATTTACAGTCACTGCACAAACCTGTTTTCACACAGGGATTCTTCAACCCTAAACGAATATTATTGACCGGCGCAGCATAGTGCTTTAATTATTTTTTCAGCTACTTTTTCGTTCCAGACAACTTGATTTTGATCCATTGAGTTTCTCCTTTCAGGTGACAATTGGAAAATAGATCAGTAATCGGCAACCTTAACAAGAAAACCACATGGAATCAAATCGCCGGCACTAAAAATCAAAACGGCAATCTCCCTAAATCCAGATTCCCGCCGGAAAGAATGATCCCTACTTTTTTCCCTCCTATATCCACCTTATTTTCGAGTATGGCAGCTAATGATACAGCAGCTGAAGGTTCTACCACGATTTTCATTCGTTCCCATATAAGGCGCATGGCTTCAACTATTTTTTCTTCGGAGACTGTCACAATATCGTCAACCTTATCAAGAATAATAGCGAAATTCCGTTCTCCCAGCGAGGTGAGTAAGCCGTCCGCAATGGTTTCAGGATTCACCGAGGGAATGAGTGTTTTGCTTTTAAAGGACCTGTATCCATCGTCTGCACCCTCTGGCTCAGCTGCAATAACCTTACAGTTCGGCGACAGGTGTTTCACTGAGATGGCAGTCCCACTGAGTAAACCGCCTCCGCCTACAGGGGCTATAATCAGATCGAACTCCCCATAATCCTCAATAAATTCCTTAACAGCTGTACCCTGTCCACAAATTACTGAAAAGTTATTATAGGGATGTATCTCCGTAGCACCAGTCTGCTCAACGATCCCTGCCAATGTTGATTCTCTTGCATCCAGCGTGGGTTCACAAAAGGTAATTTTTGCCCCGTATCCTGCAACAGCTGTTTTTTTAATTTCCGGTGCATTTTCCGGCATTACAACATGGGCGGCCACCCCCCGCAGGCGGGCAGCTAAAGCCAGTGCTGCCCCATGATTACCTGAAGAATGTGTTACAACGCCCTTTTGCACATCTTCTTCCGGCAGGGAAAAAACAGCGTTGCATGCCCCCCTGAATTTAAAGGCACCTACCTTTTGAAAATTTTCCCCCTTAAAATAAAGCTCACTCCCGACCAGGGTGTTTATCCCGCTGGAGGTAAATACCGGGGTGCGGTGGATCAGATTTTCAATTCGTCTGTGTGCCTTTTCTATATCACCATACTGAGGAAGATTCATTTTACCTCCATTCGTTTTTGACTTAGCCATCTAAAACTTCAGATAAGCGTAGACTTCGAGTGACCTTTTTACGAGTTCATCAACCTTGGTCAAACTTACGGTAGTGACTGTTAGAGTAATCGTCCAGTAATTTCTTCTAAGAATAAAGCCTATATACCATTGTTATTTACGACTATTTCATTGATTTTCAATGCTCCCCCATACACCTGTCCGGGCATACCGGCGACCTTCACACAACCACTTCCCACAGCAGATCATTGCGAAACGATGCTCTATGTATTACACTGTAGGGAGCACGGTGCATACAACCACAGACAAACTATGTTGATATCACTACCTTTTTGATTGGAGGGTACCATGAAAAAGCTGTTTTCCATTATCCTGGTTATTTCTCTCTTTCTCTTCTCAACGGCAGCTGTCTCCTTTAGCGGCAGCAGACACGGCTACAGGAGCTACAATACTCACCATCGTGCTGAATACTCCCATTACCGGATCCCGGCCAGTCGTCATTATTCTCGCTCAAACCATTTCTGGCCCTATCTTGGTGCCGGGATACTGACAGGCGCAGTAATCGGATCTGCTTTTTCTCAACCGCCGAGAACGCGAACTGTTTACTACACCAGATCCCCCCAGGTAATCGTGCATCAACCTCAACCAATTATCGTCCGGCAGCAGTTCCCCCCTTCAACCCCACCCCCTGAACTTATCCTGCGACAGGTAAAAATCACTGAAAAAATAGTTAATATCCGATCCGGTCCCGGCCTGGAGAACACGGTTATCAACCAGGTCCATCATGATGAGAGAGTTGATGTAGTAGGGATAGCCCCGGACTGGCTGTACGTAAAAACAGCAGATGGACAGTACGGATGGATTATGGCACAATATACCCTCGAAACCGATCGTCCAATGGGATAATCACCAGTCCCCCCTCTTATTCTTTTGACAAAACCCCATTTTTATCCTACAAAATGAATGATCATTCATTTTGTCTTTTCTACACCACTCAGTTCCCGCCCAAAGGAGGTATTGTGGACAGTCATTTAGTTAAAGATCTTATGATACCAATCTCCGAGTATGCAACAGTTGCTCTCGGTACCAGCCTCGCCGATGCTTTAGTAGCCCTGGAAAAAGCACAGGAAGCCCATACTTCAAACAAATATCAGCACAGAGCCATCCTTGTCTTAAACGACAAAGGTGCTGTTGTCGGCAAAATAGGGCAACTGAGAGCTCTACAGGCAATTGAGCCGGAATATGATTTCAATGAGAAGATAAAAGAAATTGAAAAGTATAATTTCAGCGAAGAATATTTAGCTCAACTTCGAGACAGATATCGTTCTGAAGAGCCGATCCTTGAAAAAAATGCCCTGGGAATTATTGCCAAAAAAAAGGTTGAAGAATTCATGCAGAAACCCAAGGCAGGGTCATTTGTTTCGGAAGACTGCAGTCTCGACAAAGCTGTACATAAACTGACAGCGGGCAGACTCCAGTCCCTGCTGGTCAGCCGCGCTGGAAAAATTGTAGGCGTTCTCAGAATGGCAGATGTGTTTTCGGTTGTTTTCCATGAAATAAAAGTACTCGAGACATGAGGATACCTACATCCCCCTGACATAATTTTTACCACAAAGCCAGAAGGATACTCTATATGCGAGAACTGGAAAGACTCTTCAGCAGAATTGTTCAGAGAGTAAATATTAATTTAAGAGAACTGAATTTTGATATCACCCCCTTCGCAGAAGAACTAATCCCGCTTGATCAGATGACTAAGTTTTATGCCTTTTACGGCATAACGCCCGACCACCCTCTGGATCTTTACTTTAACCGTTCGGCCCTTGCAGGCAGCTATTTTTTAGGCAAATGCAGTGTGGAGAACTCACTGCTGTATAAAAGTGATATCCGTGGAGATGAGTTGAAAA
>DAOVUU010000038.1 GCA_030632405.1 Desulfobulbaceae bacterium
CCGATAACAATCCCTTTTTGAGAATTCTTTTCCAATACTATGCTGGCGTGTATCGTTACCCGTTTTTTCCCCACATCCTCCTTGAAGGAATCGATGAGGACCGCTGTGGAATAAGGGATTTCCTGACCGGTCAATAAAAAGACCTTCTCTCTTATTATTTCACCGGATAGAAACCTCTCACTGGCGTCAGTTGGAATGTCTTCTGGGAAATATCTTGGGCCGAAAGGGAGAAGACCCAGTATTTCAGTCACCAGGTTTTGATTCCCATCACCATGCAGCGCTGACAATGGTATTACGGCGTGGAACGAGTAGAGTTCCGAATAATTCTTAATTATCGGTAACAGATTAAGTCTATCTATAAGATCAACTTTATTGAGCACCAGAATAGCCGGACAACTTATCTGCTCTATATAGGATAGAAACTCTGTCTGCTTTTTTTTCTTTGCTTTTTCGGATAAAAGGATCGATGCATCAACTAGAAAGATCGCAACATCGACATCCGACAAACTCTCCGTTGCCACTCTCACCATTTCAATATTCAATGGGTCCTGTGAATTGTGTAAGCCAGGGGTATCGACGAAAACAATCTGGTAATCAGTATCATTCATGATACCGACTATTCTGTTTCTCGTTGTCTGGGGCTTTGGTGTAACTATTGATATTTTCTGTCCAAGCAGAGAATTCATCAGAGTTGACTTCCCGGCATTAGGAGGCCCAACTATGGCAACGAGGCCGGATTTAACCGGTTTTTGAAGAAGATCCATAAAGATAAGTGTAATTATTACGTAGAGAGGAGAATAATTGTGTGCAAAAAAATATTACACACTATATTGGGTCAGAGCTTTACCATATTCCGGCAACTAACAGGAAAATAATAATACGGCTGAGATATATTGCTCCTTTTTTTTGCAAGTAACCATTTAGATCACATCACAATCAGTCTTTTCAAATAATCAGTTGAATTATGATAACTACGGGAAACCTTGTTGAGTACCTTGATAACGGTAGATTTATATGTGCACTTGTAACAGAGAGCCAACCAAAACGACTCCGTCTGGTAAATCAGAACGGCCGAGAAATAAACTTACCTGTTTCGCGGGTCGTCCACTGTTCTAATGAGATCCACTCAACCAAGGTAAGCAGGGAATCCCTCACACGACATCTCCGGTCTACTACGGAAAAACGCAGTTCTCTCATGGATGATATCGACCTTAAAGAGATATGGGAACTCACAGCCGAAGAACCTGAATCTTCCTTCAGTCCCTCTTTTTTAGCTGAATTAATTTTTGGTGAAGAGGCTAATGATGATATCGTTTCCGCTTTTCTCCGGTCAGTATTTGCAGATAAATTATTCTTCAAATACAATGATGGCCGAGTCAAGGTTAACAGCCCTGACCAGGTCAACACATTAAAAATTCAACGGGAAAAAGAAGAGAGGAAACTTCTTCTTATCAATGATGGTGCAGATGCGATTGCCGCGCTTATCGCCGGGAAAGAAGTCGAGGAAAAACTTGACCCTTTCCTTGCAGAGACACTTCACATAATTCGTGACTTCTATGTCCATGGCAACGACGCTCAAAATGCAGCTATAGCTAAACAAATCCTCAAAACAACCGGGCAGACAAAACCTCACGACCCTTTTCACCTACTGATAAAAGCTGGACTGTGGGGGCCTAATGAAAACATTCCTCTGCTGCGAAATGAATTGCCTGTTAATTTTCCTCTTGAAGTCAGGCAACAGGCCGAATTTATCCTGCAGCGTGGCCACACAGAACTCTTCGAGGACTCTGGCCGGGTTGACTATACCCATCTCGCCCCCATAACAATCGATGGCCCTACCACACTTGATTTTGATGATGCCCTCACTCTTGAGGAGCAGGATGGAAATTATCTCGTGGGAATCCATATATCTGATGTTGCTCATTATGTTCGCCCCGGTGACCCGCTTTTTCAGGAAGCAATGCGCCGGGGAACATCAATATATTTCCCGGAAGGGCAGATTCCGATGTTGCCCCGTCATCTCTCTCAAGGAATCTGCAGTCTTATCCAGGATGAAATTCGGGCTGCATTCAGTTTTATGATCCTGTTGTCGGATGAAGCTGAGGTCCTGAAGGTAAAAGTTGTACCTTCAATAATCAAAGTAGCACGACGCCTCACCTACGATGAAGTTGACAGGATGCTCGAAAGTGACGGGGAGATCCGATTACTCAATATGCTGCGCAAAAAATTACGCCGGCACAGGATCAAAAACAACGCCCTACTGCTCCCCTTTCCAGATGTAAATATCTTTATTGACCATCATAACCAGGTTCACGTGAACCTTGGTAAAAGTGATACTCCAGCCAGAACAATCGTCTCTGAAATGATGATCCTCGCCAATAGGGAAGCAGCAAAATATGTTGCTGACCGCATGGTTCCCGGTCTCTTCAGATCGCAACCTGAATTAAAAAACAGGATTGTATTTGGTGAAGATGACAATCTTTTTCAAAACACCCTCCAACGCAAACAACTACCGCGAGGTGAACTTTCAACCACCGCAAAGCCCCACAGCGGGCTGGGCGTCTCTCATTACACCACAATCACCTCTCCAATCAGAAGATTGCTAGATCTGGTAATGCAGCACCAGCTGAATACCATCGTTCGAAGACAGGAGCCCCGTTTTACTGAAGAGATGTGTAAAGATTTTACATCTGTGCTCTCACGCACCTTAAGCGCAGCCAATAATGTGAGGCATCAGCGCCAACGATACTGGCTTCTTAAATATTTAGCTGACCGGAAAGGCCAGCTAGTCAATGCACTTGTTATTCATGCCGGACCCAAAAGAGTTAATCTTCTATTGACCGACATTCTCCTGGACTTCGACCTCCCAACGCCATCCAGATCAGGCATTGCAGTCAATACCAACGTCAAAGTCAGGATCCTCAAATCAGAGCCACTGGACAATGTTGTCCGATTCGACTGGTCTTGACTAACCTGGGTAACCGTCAGCATCCTTCAATCTTTTTTTGATCTGAAGATTTTATTTTTATCATCCATCCTTCTTTAAATCGCTCTAACCCTTTTGGACAGCTTACTGTCATCTTTTCTCCCTCAATTTTCACAATCGTACATTTTGCACTCGCTGCTGATACATTTGAAACAAGTAGAGGTGTACAGGCTATAATGCAGACAAATTTAATCAGTTTTTTCATCCTATCCTCCTTCTTCATAAATCAATTATTATTCTCGTTTATATTTTCATAATACTTACCATTTCCGCTCTTGATAGTAGACATAGGGTGAAGTCTCCCCATGTCGAGACTATTTTCCTATAAAAAGTAATCCTGAAATTTACAGATTTATACCTTTGACCAGATAGAAGATATTGGTATATTAGGGGATCGAATTAACAATCCACTTCAGTCCCAGAAAAATAATGACAGAAAACAACATTCCCGGCGCAATGACAATGATTAAGATAGACGGTGGAAAAGTCAAATTATTGCGTGAAAATCAAGGTCTGACTCAACTTTACCTGGCCACTGCTGTTCAGGTAACAACTGATACCATTTCACGGTGGGAGAATAAAAGATATCCCAACATTAAAAAAGAAAATGGACTGAATCTCGCGGAGGCCCTCGGCGTTCCACTAGATGAACTTCTTGAATCGCCAACTCCAGATGTTTCCTCGCCCTTCAATACTTGCTCCCATTCCACCAGATTCAAAAAAATCTGGCCACTTCTCCTTCTTGCGATAACAATTGCTGCTATCCTTGGGACATTTGGTTACTATTTAATGGTTGCGACCACTTCGATTCCCCTGACGGCAAAACGCAGTCTGCCCGTTCACTGCATCAAAGGGCAACCGTTTCCGGTAGTTATAACAGTTACAGGAGCACCAACAGGCTCAACAGCTCTCATCCTTAAGGAAGAATTACCTGAAAATACTACAATTCTCAAAACTCTTCCCGGGGTCAATGCTGCCGGGCTTAAAAACAAAAAGATAAAATGGCTTCAAAAAATTGAACAGAGTGGGGTTTTTTCTTATCTACTGACTATTAACGACAGAAAAAATGAAAACTTATTGTTCGACGGCAGTGTAGCGATTAACAATGATTCGTCAAATTTACTGCCAATAACCGGAGATACGGAAATCAGTTTAGGCATACATCACTGGGCTGACAGTAATGGAGATAATATCATCAGTGATAACGAAATTCTTACCGTTTATGATCGGTACAGTGAAATTGAAGAACTAGGGCTCAATATTGATCTGATAGAGGAGATCTGGCTTGGTTCCGGCTATAACTGGGACCAGAAAACGTCATCTTATGAAATTTTTGAGTAGGGAATTCAGAGAACACTATGGTACCTATCCAGATGGTTACAACCAATTTTCGGCCAGCAGCATATAATGCAATTATAAAAAAAATCTTATTGCAGCTCTTTATTTTTCTCACTTTTTTGGTTTTCCAACATGTTGCCGAAGCAAAAAACCTTATCAGCGGCCAATACGTCACTTCATCCGGAAAGGAAATTATTCTAAGCTTGCAGATTCTCAACCCCGCTCCTGCCAATCTCATTGTAGAACAATATCTATCCCCAAAAAATGCTGTTGTCAGTACCTCCCCAAAGGCTAAAAAAAGAACTTCCGGAAAGATAAAATGGCTTTTCAGAAACACGGCAGTCGGCAGACTCTCCATTTCAATTCACCTGCAATCTCCACTTCAGGGGAAAATCCGTGGGGTCGTACGTTACAGAGACCCTGTCAGTGGCAACTTTATTGAATCCCGCATATCACCCTGATTCACTCCTATTCACATGAGGGTACCTTGAACAATAGTCGACTTGAACCCGATATCGACTAGACGTCGGGTCACCTTCCCCCCTATTTCACCTTATGTCCACTGGAAAAATGGTGAATTATGCCATAAAAAATAAGAAAGCAGTTCATTAACCTTATTTAACGGAGGACATCATGAAACTGAAAACCACAATTTTTATGGCAGCCATTATTTTAATATCCCCCTTCTCATCAGCATTTGGACGGGACAGAGCTGTAAACGGACTCATTATTGGAGGTGGAAGCGGTGCTCTAGTGGGCCAGGCAATAGGACGTAATACCGAATCGACAGTTATCGGGGCTACCGTAGGTGGTATCCTTGGATATATAATAGGAAATGAGACCCGCCATTCTCACCATATCAACTATGATCATGTAACTCCACACTCCAATAACAGATATCGCTACACCCATGGCCCAATCATAGTCAAAGAAAAACATTATAACTCTCCTCGGCACCGCCACGAAACATGTAAAGAGACAATTACCTACACGAGAACACACGGGCACACAGAACGAATCGTATCAACGCAATGCTGGGATACAGGGAAATCTGCATATAGGTCGCGTCCCCCCTCATCTCACAGGAATAATTCATATGGATTTAGAAATCGTGGTCATGGTAAAAAGCATTATCGTTTTCGCCACTGAAACATGAAGAGGTTCATTTATTTTAAAAACTTTCAAACATTCAACCCAACTGTAGAATAATTAGGACGTTATATGCTAATATGAAGAAAATGATAAGAGACAGCGGGAGTAAAATGCGTCTGAGTTCTTACCAATAAACTACGTGCTGGTGGGTGAATTTTGGATGAATCTTCTTTTGTAGATAGATGTATATGCGAGACTACCAGTGGTTTACGAGATGGCTTGTCCCTTTTCTCCGGGCCAAGCCGAATTGCGGTGATTTTTTCCGTTACCGAAGGTACTGAACTCTTGGTGTATGACCCGCAGAATCTTTTAAAAGGATACGAGCCAAAACTCAAAGACATATATTTCAAGGACCACAGCTGGGCCAGAACACATGAAAGGAAGGCCCCCTTTAATTCGTATAACTATATAGAAACACATCCCAACCTCCAGCTTGATGGACTCATATCCTGTGGAGGGTCTTCGTCCCCTGTCCTTTATCAGATGTGGTTTACCGACCATCACCCTAATCTCTGCTCCACCGGCCCCACTGCGTGCTGGCTTGAACATGCTGTTCTCAGATTCTCACACGATATGGCCAATAAGAGCAGCCTCTATACTGGAATTTCGGGAAGTTTTCTCCGTGAATATTCCAGCCATGCAGTTCGCGATTATATAGTTGACAAGGCTAACCAGAAGCTTGGGTTGGACTACCATATCAGGATTTATCCTGTTCTGGATGCAATTCTGGGGATTTCCAAGACCAATGAAGAAGGTGCCCGTCCTTATGGCAAACTCACCTTTATTGAAAAACGTTTTCTGGATAGTGTAGATTGTCTGGCCCAGTTTGAAGAAGACGAACGACCTCCTCTAAGTAATTTCAAGCATGTACGCAAACTTTTACAGGCTGTCGAACATTCTGACCACACTCTTATCTCAGACGGTTATACCATTCTTGGCATTGCCAGCAGCATAATTCCTCAGTTCCATATCTCTGTTGATTTTCAAGGTAAGCTTGGTTTTCTCTCTACAGACGACGAGGTTATTTGCAGTTTTCAGGATGGCAGTTTCAGTTCAAACACACACAGGGCCAAACTTTTTGAGGTGGAGGAAACTCTTCTTGATTGCAGCATGGAAGCGTCTTCGAGGAATGATCTCTTCCAGATGGTTAAGATTCTAGTTCATAATGCGGAGGATAAAGTATTTGGCTGTACCATTGTTCTTGATTTGGCAGAATCAGCGGCGGATATTGCCGGACAAAGCCTCACTCCACCCTTAAATTTACGCGATCCAAACAAGCTGAGACTGGCCAGCGCATTAGCCAAGGTTGATGGTGCTCTACATATCAGAGCCGACCTTCACCTGCATTCATTTGCATGTCTTCTTGACGGACATAGAATTAAAACTGAAAACAGAGCCCGGGGAGCCCGATATAATTCAGCTCTCAGATTTACAGCTCAATATCCAAAAACTATTGTAATAGTGGTCTCATCAGACAGACCTGTATCTATTTTTCAACAGGGAAAAGAAATTCAGAATAGATACAGCGAAGGGCATCCAACACAGTGTACCCTCTGTCCTGTGCTTCTTAAGGAATGGCTGGAGGAGTAATTCTTGGACCGTAAACCTCCCCTCTGCTGACTATATTTCCTTTGCCCATTCCGGTATATGTGACAGAAT
Source organism: Desulfobulbaceae bacterium (assembly GCA_030632405.1). GTDB lineage: Bacteria > Desulfobacterota > Desulfobulbia > Desulfobulbales > Desulfocapsaceae > Desulfomarina. Next base: position 7,136 of record DAOVUU010000038.1, read on the forward strand.
ATAGTTTTGTACAGCCTCCTTCCTCTCGGATTTGCTCACATTCTCGACCTCTGCCATAACCTCATCATAATCAAACCAGCAAAGCTCTTTGTCGTCGTGATTATAGACCGTAAGAATTCTCCTGTCTTTCTGTTCAATATCTTCTTCTTCCTGAATCGCGCCAACCACCTGAGTCGCCTCTGCCAAACTGAGAAATTTCACCTTTTCTTCGGTCATTGTCATCACCATAAAAAAAAGGCGAGCAGGAAAAATCTTCCTCTCGCCCAAGATGTTCTATAAATAATACGTTACGCTGATTTTACAACCGCACCCGATCTGATACAGCGAGTACAGACTCTGCCTCGTTTGGTACTTCCACTTGCAGTAACCATACGTACTCTTTTAAGGTTGGGAAGCCATCTTCTTCTCGTTTTATTATGTGCATGGGAAACATTATTTCCTGTCAACGGACCTTTGCCGCAAATTTCACATACCTTAGCCATTTTAAACTCTCCTCATATTGTATGCATCTCCACGAGGTTTGTTCCCACATGGCAGACGATTGATTTGTATAGGCAAAAACTCATTCCAGAACGTGGGAGTATACCCATTTTAAAATATGATGGCAAGCGATATAATATAAAAACTCTTATCCCGGCGGCGAATAACCGCAATTTTTTTCCCGAATATTGAAAAAGATTTGATGTATTTATCTGCGAAATCATTTATTTTAGCGATTCTGCTAAAATCCATGGAATACAAAAACTTTTGTAAATGGAATATATTAATGATTGACTGACCTCTATGACCAGAATCAGTGCCTGTCAATTCAGTTCAAACTTATGACTCTTTTCCTGTCCGCACAAATAAATTGTAATTCGGCCCTAAATATGTTAGCCCTATTCGCCCATGTCAAGAATAATTCTTAACTAACCTCAATACATTGTATATGAAACAACAAAACTCTATCTGGAAATTTTTTTCCTCAGTAAAACTAGCAATCTTCACTCTGAGCTTTATTGCAATAACTTCTATTATCGGGACAGTTATCCCCCAGGGAGAACCCCATGCCTTCTACGTGAAAAACTATGGGCCTCAAGTGGCTCAGTTTTTTAAGGTTCTTGATATTCCTGATATGTATTACTCCTGGTGGTTTACAGGATTACTTGGACTTCTGTGTGCCAATCTCATAATTTGCAGCTTCGACAGATTCCCCGCCGTCTGGAAGATTATTAATGCGGACAATCTTTCCACTTCCCCCTCAAAGCTTGAAAAAATGAGAGAAAGCAGTTCTTGGACAGCATTAAGGAGCACAGTCGAAAAACTTAATATTACCGACCTTCTTCAAAGCAGCGGCTGGAAAGCTGAATTAAGAAAAATTGAAACGGGTGAGCTGTTTTTCAGCCAGAAAGCTGCATGGAGTCGAACCGGCGTATATATAGTGCATACTTCTATCCTCGTCATTTTTATCGGTGCAATTGTTGGTCATTTCGGTGGATTTAAAGGTAATATTATGATTCCCGAAACACGAAGCAGTACTAAGATTTTTTCCTCCGGCACCTCTCTGCCGCTCGAACTTGGTTTCGAGATACGCTGTGACTCCTTTGCAATTGAATATTACGATAACGGGATGGTTAAGGAATATAAAAGCCTTTTGACAGTTTTAGAGAATGGAAAAGAAGTACTGCAAAAATATATTGAAGTAAACAAGCCTCTTACCTACAAGGGAATTACATTTTACCAGTCCAGCTATGAGGGTTATCAAGATTTCATTGTCACCGTGAAAGATAAAGACAGTGGTGAAAATAAGACTTTTATCGTTCCCTTTCAAAAACAGCAGACCTGGGAAGAAGAGAAAATCCGTTTTGGTATAATTAACGCCGAAGCCCTGGGACAGAGAGTTGTTCGTTCTAAACTCTGGGTAAAACCTGGAGACTCACCCGCTGTTATTGAATGGCTGGAAGACGGTCAGGATATAGCTATAAAGCATGGTGATAAAAATTATATTGTAGCTGCCAAACAAATGTACGCAACTGGGTTACAGGTTGCAAAAGATCCTGGGGTCTGGCTTGTATATTTGGGTTGCGGACTTATGTTGATCGGCCTCTATATGGCGTTTTTCATGTCCCATAAAAGGATCTGGCTCTATCAAAAGATGGATGGTGATGACATCTCTGTAGTGCTGGCAGGATCAACCAACAAAAATAAAATTGAATTCTCCAAACAGTTTGCAGAACTGGAGAAACAGATCAGAAAATCATACGGAGTATAACGCATGGATAGCTCGCAGCTTCTTGGAATAACAACGTTCACTTATCTTTTTTCAACACTGCTCTATGTTGCCATCCTAGTTTTTAAAGCCCCCCGACTTGGGGTCGTTGCCACCCTGTTTACATTAGTTGCATGGCTTATACAGACAGCAGGACTTGCTCTGCGATGGATGGAATCATATCAAATGGGAATTGGCCACGCTCCCCTGACTAATATGTATGAATCGGTTGTCTTTTTCTCATGGACTATCATCATTTTATACCTTTTAATTGAATGGAAATTTAAAACTAAAATTATTGGTGCATTTGCTGTTCCTTTCGCCTTTCTGGCAATGGCTTATGCTTCATTTTCCACCAATATCAGTAAAACAATTAATCCACTTATTCCAGCTCTTCAGTCAAACTGGCTGATTGCACATGTCGTCACCTGTTTTATAGGTTATGCGGCATTTGCAGTAGCAGCAGGCCTGGGGGTAATGTACCTCATAAAAAATGGATCAAAAAAGGGTGATCAAAAGCCCCACGGCTTGATTAGCAGCCTGCCTTCCCTTGAAACAATTGATGATATCATTCATAAAACCATGGTCTTTGGGTTTATCTGGCTGACTGCTGGAATTATTACCGGAGCAGTGTGGGCGAACTCTGCCTGGGGTACCTACTGGAGTTGGGACCCTAAAGAGACCTGGTCCTTGATCACCTGGTTTATTTATGCAATAACCCTGCATGCCAGGTATACCAGGGGATGGAGCGGTACTAAAATAGCGTATCTCTCCATTTTTGGATTTTTCGCGGTACTTTTTACATATTACGGTGTGAACTTTATTCTCTCCGGCCTCCATAGCTATGGATCAAACTAATATCACTGATACCAAAGCATGATACTTTGCCTGATTATAACGACTTAATATTTTGACAAATTAAAGTAAAAACAGTATAAGAGACGGTGTAATCGTGTTGTTTAACGGAAGTGTTAGATTATTCGTAACTGTTCAGGTAGGGCAATATATTGTCCTAAATTCTGAGCTGTAACTGTTCAGAAGTGGTTCATATTCGTTCATTTAGGCCTTTGAAGCATACTATCGCTATTCGATAAGGCAAAAATGAGCGAAGATGGAGGGCTTCTGAATAGTTACCATATTTTTAAAGAAACAAATCTGAACCAACAGCCGTTAGTGTGATTTTGTCATGGGGGAAGAGGGTGCGATTCCCGTAATTACAGGAAATAGTAACACCTGATAACACCAGGGAAATACTTGGTTTATCATAAATTTATTTCATTCTACACGGAGGAATATTGCTTATGAAAAAGAAAAATGTAATTATCACTGCAATTATTGTGGCTGTTTTTGCCCTGACGTTTACGGTAGGACCTCTGCAAGCTGCCAAAAGACGTTATGTCTCCATTGCCGCCGGATGGGTAACAGGGGCATATTTTCCCATGGCAGGAGCCATTTCGAGAATTGCCTGGAAACATCTTAAAGATGAAGGCATTAAGGTGACTGCTGAA
>DAOVUU010000336.1 GCA_030632405.1 Desulfobulbaceae bacterium
GAAGGTGTAAAGTTAGGATCACTGAAATCCTTCTTAAAGAACAAAAGATAAGTGCAGACTTGGAGATATATTTTCTTGATACTTACAAACATCTACTGCTATGGTATAGCATATAGAAGCAGAAGCTAACTCTACAACCGTTTTTAACTGCTGAATCCTTTAACTGGTAAGACACAATTATGAATGTAACCGATGCCCTCAAAGCCAGGAAATCAACCCGCGCCTTCCTTGATACCCCTGTGGGTAGAGAAAAAATTGAAAAAATTCTATCCGCAGCTCGACATGCTCCCTCTGGAACAAACGCCCAGCCATGGCAGGTAGCGGTTGTTACCGGTAAGAAAAAAGGAGAACTGTCCGCCGGGATGGAAAAGCTCTTTCGCCAGGGTGACATGGGTGAAATGGATTACCAATACTATCCAGTCAAATGGCAGGAACCATTCAAGAAAAGAAAAATAACCTGTGGTCTCCAGCTCTATTCTACTTTAAAAATAGCAAGAAAAGATAAGGAAAAAAGATATGAGCAATGGGTGGCCAACTACCGGGGATTCGGTGCTCCCGTCATTCTATTTTTCTTTCTTGATCCGGTGATGAAAACCGGTTCCTTCCTCGATTATGGCATGTTCATTCAATCCATCATGCTCGCTGCAGTTGAAGAGGGGCTTGCTACATGCGCCCAGGCAGCACTTGGTCAATATCCCGAACTGATAAAAGAAAGCCTTGGATACGACCAGGAAACTATTCTTGTCTGCGGAATGGCTCTGGGCTATGAGGCAAAAGAAGCTCCTGTAAACAACTACCGGACCCCCAGGGAGGATATCGACGTTTTCACTAGTTTCTTTGACTGAAGAGTGTCATGAGAATATAGCCTTTTTATTTAAATACAGAATTATACCCTTTACAGCAAAGTACGAACCTCGATAGGATTACATAATGTTTACCTTGACTGACATCTGCAATATAGCAATCCAAATCGAACAAAACGGTGCGGAAACCTATTTCAACGCCAGTAAAACGGCAGAGAACTCTGAGCTGGCGAAGGTCCTTGCCTGGATGGCGGAAGAAGAAAAAAAACACGCCAGATGGTTTAAATCTATTCAATCAGACAAAGAACTGACTGCCGAACAGATGGAAATGGAAGCCGTCGGGAAATCGCTCCTTCTGGAAATGGTAAAGAACAACACTTTTTCTCTCGACAGCAAGGCATTGAAAGACACGACTGACTTGAAAGAGCTCATTGCGCAGTCAATTGAATTTGAGCAGGACACAATCCTCTTCTATGAAATTTTGCTCGACTTCCTGGATGACACTGAAACCATTGAAAAATTAAAAACAATTATCGGGGAAGAGCACAATCATATAAAAACCCTGAAAACATTGGCAGAACAAAAAGAGTTTCTCTAAATTCTTCAAAACAGCCTTAATGTTTGGCCAGCAATATCCCTCCATAAGGAAATAATAGTTATGAAAAATGGTATCGCCCAATTCCTCTGTTTTGTCACTGCACTGCTGCTTACAGCTCTCTCACCATTGTCCCTTTCAGCCGGCGAACCCTTCCCCATGTCCAAACAGCAGAGCGTGTATATTCCCGCCTACTCACATATCTACCACGGCAACAAAGAAACTCCGCTGCTGCTTTCAGTGACTCTGAGTATACGTAATATTGACTCCGAAAATTCACTCACCATTACCGCGGTTGATTATTACGAGACCCAGGGCAGACTTCTGAGACATTTCCTTAAGGAACCGGTCACCATTGACCCCATGGGTTCAGAACGATACATTGTACCCCAAAAAGACACATCCGGCGGCTCCGGTGCAAATTTCATCGTCGTCTGGCACTCGGAAAAAGCGATAAATCCGCCAATTATGGAATCCGTTATGATCGGGACCCAGTCCCAACTCGGTATTTCTTTTACTTCACGGGGTAGAGCCATAAAGAGCCAATAACAATAAAATACCTGTTAAAATCTGCTGTATAACTCTCCCTTTTTCCAACCAGACTGTCCATGGTTCAACAACAGCCCCCTATGACTCCAAATGAACTGCAGCTCCTTCTGGAATCACACTCACAAAACCGAAACCGCCCCGATGGCAGTTCCTATATTTCTCTCAGTTTCTCAGCTGAATGTCGCATTGCTGAACAAACTGGACAGAGCATGAAAGAAATTGAGCTGCAGGCCCTGAACAGTGACATTGTCCCGGAACGCTACTGCCGCAACCAGGCATCTTTGTCAAGCAGAGACCAGATCAGACTGCTGCGATCCCATGTCGCCATAATAGGCCTGGGAGGTCTAGGCGGGACTGTAACTGAAATTCTTGCAAGGATCGGTGTGGGAAAACTCACACTTGTGGATGGAGACTCTTTCGACGACAGCAACTTGAACAGACAGATCCTGTCTAGTCCGGCAAACCTAGGAAAACCAAAAGCTGAGATCGCCGCCCGACGAGTCAACGACATAAATCCGGCTGTGGAGACATGTCCGATTGAAACGTTTTTCACAGGACAGAACAGTGCAAAAATCCTTCGGAATGTTCATCTTGTTATCGACTGCCTGGATACGATCACAGATCGATTTGTAGTCGAGGCGAGCTGTCAGGCACACTCTCTTCCCATGGTATCTGCTGCAATTGCCGGTTCCAGCGGTCAGGCTACTGTCATCATCCCCGGGGATCCGGGGTTAAAACGAATCTATGGGTCACCGCAAAAAGCCCCGGCCAAAGGTGTTGAGGCATCCATCGGCACGCTCCCCTTTGCCGCGATGTATATGGCCGCTGTTGAGTGTGCTGAGGCTGTAACCATACTCCTCGGCAAGCCTCCCGAACTGCAGAATAGGCTTTTTCTCGCCGATACCAGGGACCACACCACTGACTTGCTTGATTTAAGTTAAAAGGTCTGGTACCTTCTCCTGCTCGATAACGGGCCACCGGCCCCACTCTAATAATGAACTGAGTACCCAACTTTTCCCGTTTATCGGGATAAGGAGCTAAAATGAAAGTAGGAATCATCGGTCTTCCCCAGACAGGAAAAAAGACACTTTTTCAGATACTCACCGGTAACGAACTGCGGGAGCAGGCAGGCCCGCCAAAGCCGGTTCCCGGTACAGGAGTCATTATCGACTCACGCTTTGACAAACTCGTCGCCATGTACTCACCCAAAAAAAACGCAATGGCCCGGGTGGACTTTGTTTTATTGCCCAAAATTGAGCAGGAGACCATTGCCAAGGGTGCTATCTTCCAGGATATAAACGATGTTGATGCTCTTTGCCATGTGGTGCGGGCTTTTGAAGATGAGTCAATCTACCATGCCGATGGCTCTGTTGACCCGCTGAGAGACGTCATGATGATAAACTCAGAGCTGTTGATGCATGATCAGATTTTTGTTGAAAAACGCATCGAGCGGATCAAAATTTCTTTAAAAAAGATCAAAGATGAAGAGCAGGCAAAAGAGCTTGATTTGATGACAAAAATACTGACTCACCTGGAACAGGAAACACCTCTGCGTCTGATGGATTTTACCGAAGATGAAGAACTGACAATCCGCAGTTACCCCTTCATCACCCGAAAAGAACTCATCCTGGCCTTCAATGTTGACGAGGATAAATTAGCTGACAAAAACCTGCTTGAGCAGATAGAGGATACCTGTGAGAAAGAAAAAATTGAGGCGATGGTTGTCTCCGCCCAGGTTGAATCTGAAATTGCCCTGCTGGATTCTGAGGAAGAAAAAAATGAGTTCCTTGCAGATCTCGGCATTGAGGAACCCGCTCTTGGTGCAATGACCCGGCTTTGCCTGAAAGCACTGGGCCTTATTTCCTTTTTCACAGTCGGAAAAGATGAGGTCCGCCA
>DAOVUU010000309.1 GCA_030632405.1 Desulfobulbaceae bacterium
TGCAACGAAGCAGGTAAGCGAGCCTGCGAGACTCCGGATCGGACTTTTTACGACGCCATTAATTTTTCTACAATTGAGAAATTACCATGTGCTTTTTTCAGATAATCTCTAACCGCGTCTTCCCGCATTGGATGAACCGACGTGATACTTAAAATATCCGCCTCTATATCACCCGTATATGCAAATTCGTCTCCTTCATATCCTATCAAATATTCGGTGTTGACTGCGTGTTCGTTGAATATTTGATAAGTTATGTTTACTGTTTGTTCCTCTGGGTATGTAACCATTTTTCAGTAGGGGGCTTGTTGGAATGCTCAGGTAGGCTGAAGAATTGATCTCACCAATAAATCGAGCAACCTTTTTTAGATTTTCAATATCATCATTCAGGTTTTTAACCAGTATTGTTTCGGTTACCAAAACTCCGTTATATTCTTCTGAAAATGTCCGGAATCCATCTAACACCCACGAAATGTTTTCACAACGAAGCATGAAACTTAAGTCTGGACAGTAGAATGAGACATAGATATACCCTTAGAAAAAAAAATAAGTCAATTAATCATTTCAAAAAGGAGAACAGCTATGACTCAGGAACAGAAGACAACAGCTATTTCCATTATGCACCCAGTATGTTGCGGTTTGGATGTTCATAAGATGAAAAATGATGGCGTCGTAAAAAGTCTGATCTACCACGTTGTAGGTTTTTTACAGACACTCGATATACCACATGTATAGTCAAGTACCTGTAAAAAACACTAAGCCTTGTATATAAAACTTTTTGACTTAGCCATCTAAGGCTTTGATTGACTTTTTTCGAGTTTATCAAAAATAAAACCGAGTAGCAAATTTCTTGCCAAAATAGTTGTTAAACGCACATTTTTCGATTGTGTCAAAGAAACGCTCGACTGTATGGGGGAGTGGTCTTTCTAGGAGCTTGTCTGAGAATGCATTTCTGCGGAGTCTCGCAAACTCGCTTACCTGCCCAACTCTTCGTTATTATCTAAAAAATAATGCTCGTCATATCACTTATATGTCTGTGCTTATTTTTTATAAATGCCTCGATTTTAGAAAAAAATGTCTATTCTCGGACAAGCTCCTAGAGATCAGTGGATTCCCGTCAACACAAAAACGTCCAAGACATGTGTATAATAACTGTACAGTGTTGCCGGGAAACTGTCAAATATATGGACAGTGTGGCGGCCAGATATTCCGGTGTCAGATTGCAGGGTCAGGATGTTTCTTCCAACTTACCTGCAAACAGGGTGTGTCGTCATTTAACGGGGTCTGCTGGCATAGCTGTTGCATCGGACAAAATGAAAGGAGTACGGATACAACAAAACACAAAAATCAGAAAGGAGAACCCGATGAAAGGATATTTTTTAATATTTGCAGCTGTCAGCCTCATTTTTGCCACCAGTTCTATGGCCGCCATGAAAGGTATGGACCATGGCAGCAGTGCTGATAAAGGAATGGATCATGGAAACAGCAGTGATGATGGAAGTTTTACTCATACTGCGATGGCCGGTGACGTTCACACCGAGTTTAAGGTAATGGATCTGGCCAGTATGAATATGAAAGATCCGGACGGCAAGACCCATCATGTTATGGCAACATTCACGCGTAATGGTGAAAAGATTTCCAAGGTGGTTGGAAAGATGAAACTGGTCTCTCCGAGTAAAAAGGAGCAGCTTGCTGATTTAAAGGACTTTGGCGGAGGTATTTTTGCTGCCAATTTCACCATTGATGAGCCCGGCAAATGGGGCATCGTCTGCCTTTTTAAAGATGAGAAGGGAACGCAGACGGTTAAGTTTTGGTACCCCCATATGGCAATGTAGCTAGTTTTTGTTTAGAAGGAGATTCCCGTGTTACTCATAATCAGACACCTCACCGCTGCTTTCTCGATTCGAATTGGATTTCTTCAGCTTTTCTGCTCCATCGGATTGTTGTTAATTTTTGTCGGGACAGCCCAGTCCAGAGGTAACACACTCTCTCTTGAGGAAGCTGTAAAAGCTGCACAGCTCAATGATCCCTGGCTGATCGGCAACCGGCATTCCCAGGATGCAATCGAGTCAATGAGTGTTGCCGCAGGAACACTCGCCGATCCGAAAATTTCCCTGGCCCTTGCAAACATGCCCCTCGATAGTTTCGATTTTAACCAGGAAGCCATGACACAGCTTAAGGTTGGGGTGACACAAATGTTTCCCCGTGGAGACAGTCTTGCAATCAAGCGGAGACAGCTTGAGGCGGTTGGAAGTCAGTTTCCTTTTCAACGTCTGGATCGTAAGGCAAAAATTGTCGTTACAGTCAGTCAACTCTGGATGGACGCATATAAAGCGCAGGAAAGTATAGTATTAATAGAAAAAGATCGCCCACTGTTTGAACAGCTGGCAGATGTCGCGGAGGCCAGCTATTCAGCAGCGTTTGGAAAAACCAGACAACAGGATATTGTTCGCGCTCAACTGGAACTGACTCGCCTCGATGATCGACTTACGATGCTCAGGCAGAAACAGGAGATGCTTATGGAAAAACTGTCCGAATGGCTGAGTGAATACTTTCGTGAGGACGGCGACAGTTCAGCCGGTATGGCTCCGATTCCCTGGTCGCGCCTGGTGTTGGATAAGGACCGCCCCGATATCAAGATGTTAAACGAATCGCTCTATCTGGCCGACAGGGAAGCTGATCCTCAGAAGCTTTTTGCATACTTTTCCAACCATCCATCGCTGCTTGTTCTTGATAGGAAGATTGAGGCCAGTAAAATTGGTGTTGATCTCGCCCGGGAGAAGTATAAACCGTCATGGGGAATCAATGCTAATTATGGATATCGTGATGAAGATCAGAACGGAAAAAATCGGGCTGATTTCGTCTCCCTGGGCATCACTTTCGACCTGCCCTATTTTACAGCCAATCGCCAGGACAAGGAAGTCCAGTCCTCTGTTTCTCAAGCAGCAGCAGTAAAGACGAAAAAATGGACCCTGCTGCGTAAAATGATAGCTGATTTCGAAAGAACCAGATCGCAACTCAATAGACTGAATGAGCGTCAACAGTTGTATCAGGACCAGTTATTGCCGCAGATACATGAACAGTCCGAGGCTTCTCTTACGGCGTACACCAATGACGACGGTGATTTTGCCGAAGTTGTCCGTTCCCGAATCGCTGAATTAAATGCACAGATTGCTGCTTTGGGCATAGATGTGGAGAGGCAGAAATCGATAATCGGACTGAACTATTATTTTATGGCAGATGCCAGTGATATTATAGCCGATAATAGCCCTCAGGGAGAGATCAAATGAAAAGGTTTTTAGGTGTGGCGGCATTGCTTATTGTCGGTGCTGCAATCGGTTCCCTCGTAACCTTGGTCAAATACCCGCAATTGAGTGGCTATCTCGGACCGTTGAGCGGTTATCTCGAACCACTCAAGGCAGTACAGGAGAATGAGTCTTCCACAGTAGAGAAGAAGCCGTTGTACTGGGTTGCTCCAATGGATCCCAACTATAGAAGGGATAAACCGGGGAAATCACCAATGGGCATGGACCTTGTACCTTTTTATGAAGACGACGACAGTGGCTCAGAAGCAGGCCCGGGTACTGTTAGAATTTCACCGGATGTGGTCAACAATCTGGGGGTAAGGACCGCCCAGGCAAAAATTGATTCCCTGCGTTCTGAAATTCAGACAGTTGGATATGTCAGGTACGATGAAGATCAGCTGATACACATCCACCCAAGAGTAAATGGATGGATAGAAAAGCTCTATATCAAAGCCTCGGGCGATCCGGTAAAAAAAGGTGCACCACTCTATAATATTTATTCTCCTGAGCTGGTCAATGCCCAGGAAGAACTGGTGATGGCTCTTGATCGAAAAAAACCTCGCCTCATCAGGGCTGCAGAGAATCGCTTAGCCTCACTGCGTGTACCAGCCAGGGTAATCAAGCAGCTGAAGGATAGCCGTGAAGTAAAGCAGAATATTACCTTTTATGCACCCCAGAACGGGGTTGTTGATAACTTAAATATTCGCCAGGGTTTTTTCGTCAAACCCGGTTCTACCATAATGTCGATAGGTACCCTGGAACAGGTCTGGGTGGAAGCCGAGGTTTTTGAACGTCAGGTTTCCGGGGTTGCCGTTGGGTTGCCTGTTACAATGACCCTTGATTATCTGCCCGGTAAAGAA
>DAOVUU010000136.1 GCA_030632405.1 Desulfobulbaceae bacterium
ATGATAAAGAAGGTGCACTCTCCCTCAAAGGGACATTTAACGGGGCACCACTGACACTGGATTTATCAACACTCAATATTGCTCCTGAAGTGGAAGTGGTAGGTGAAATGAGTATCACAGGTGTACATCTCGACGACATGGCAGAGTTTTTGGCGAAATACATTAAACCATTCAGCGGAATCGCTGGTATTCAGGGGAATATCAATTTTTCTATGACCGATGCTGGATCGCTGGACGTTCACTATGAGGGACCCGTCAATCTTGAAAATGGTGATATTGGTGGTGAAGGCTGGACGACAAAAGGAGATATCAGCTGGGATGGAGGGGTATCCTTCTCGATGCAGTCGGAAAAAATGTCAGTAGATGTTGATGGGAGTTTGAGTGCACTCAACGCCACATTTAACATGCCCGATCCTGTAATTGATATCGATAACTCAGACATTAACATTACCGGGAAAACTACAGTAACAATCACGGATGAAGTTATTATTGAGACAAATGCATCACTGGCACTGACCGCGACTACCTTCGGTATGGACGCCATCAGTAGCTCGATTGGCAATAGTTCCTGGAATGGAGATGTACGCATCGAAACGGGGACAGAGAGCGAAGGGCTGGCAGTACGGGCAGATGGGGAACTCCAGATTTCCGAACCTGTTTACAGTATGGACATCGATGGTGCATTGATGGAAGCCGGCAATGACATGATCTCCTTTGATGGTACGGTAGAATACATTACGGGCGTTGGGAATGACAGTACGTCATACGTGCGAACCGACGGTACACTGCTTGGTGAGGCGATACAGTTTTCACTGCCTAAAACTATCAAGTTTTCACAGTCAAAACTGGACCTGGCCGGTAAAACTGAGATTGCAATGGGCCAGAAGACCATCATAACCTATGATGGAGACCTCCTTCTTGATGAAACCGGTGTTGAGATGACCGGGGTCACTCTTGGTGAAAAACAGTTTTCCTGGTCAGGTAAAGTCGAGTATCTGCTTGGGGAACAGGGTCAGAAAATCACTCTGGGTGGTGATCTGAAAACTGAAGGAATTGTTGTAGATCAGGAAGAAGCCGGCCTGCACATCAGTCAACAATTCTTCAACAGCAAGAACGATTTTTCTCTATTACTCGAAGAATCACCTTCGTTTGCCGGTGAAATTTCTATTGAAGGCGGGGGACTACTGATAAAGCAGGAAGATGTACCGTTGTTGACCCTTGCGGAGATATCGATGTCTAAAGCCAAAGACAATGGAACAGGAGGAGTGACGATTAACTCCCTTATTCTTGGCCAGTTGGATATGCCGTCTTCTCAAAGTATCCCCGTCAGTATGAGTGTTCCATCAATAACTGTCTCTGAAATACACAGTCCAGATCTCACCAGCGTTGATGTGGCACGATTGGTTATCAAAGAACCTGAAATTGTCGATAATGAAGGAAAAACACAGCTTGCACAACTTGGAACAATTACAGCAGACACAATTAAGGTAAGCAAAGATATTACTGCTACGGTCGGACAGGTTACAATCGGTAAAGGGAGCTTCCTGAAAGAAAAAGACAAAGATCCAATGGCTACTATGGAGGAACTCAGGATCGACCAGATCATCTATTCTCCTGAGCAGGGCTTGAGTTGCAATACAGTTGATCTCGATTCTATTTTTGCGGATTTCAGCCGTCAGAAAATGGAAGAATCAGAGGAATCAAAAGAATCAGAAAAACCAGAAGAAAACCAGGCAAAAAAAGAAACCTCCAAGGCTGAGGAATCTGTAAACCCGGCCGGATTACCGGTAAAAATTAATCAGATAAATATCACAGGTTCAAGTGGTTTTACATTCACGGATAATATGCTGACAGAAAGTTTTTCAACCACGTTCACGCTCGATTCACTGCAGGTAAGGGATATTGATTTAACCAATCCTGATCATCCATTTACCTATTCTTTAAAGGGAGCGTTTGATAAATATACCCCATTGAATATCGAGGGCACCTCTGCTCCTCTGGCAGAGAACATATTCATCGAACAGCAGACCACGCTGCAGAGCTATTCCATGCTGCATGCTTCCCCTTATACCATAGATGCCATTGGTACCTATTTCCCCAGCGGCAGACTTGATTTAACCTCATCGCTTAAAATTGGAGAGGGGAAAATAGACATGGAGAACAAGCTTGTATTTAAAGAGCTGGAGGCCGAAACTGTTCAGGGTGAACTGGCCGACAAATTGAATAACCAGCTGCCGGTTCCTCTTGATCTGGCCCTGACCATGCTTCGTGATGGAGCCGGGACAATCGAACTCAAAATTCCCTTGAAAGGTGATCTTGATGATATGAACATAGGTGTGACAGATATTATCATTACCGCTCTCGGCAAGAGCATTTCTGTTGCCGTTGTACCATACCTTGCCTACACCACCCTTGGACCGGCCGGTGCACTTGCTTTTCTCGGGGCAAAGGTTGGAGCGTCATTACTTCATACTGATCTGCCTTCTCTGGAGTTTGAGTCAGGAGGCACAGTACTTACAGAGGATCATTCAGTAACCCTGGATAAAGTGGGAAAGATTATTGAGAAAAATGAGGAAAATTATTCCATCTGCGCGAAAGTCAGTATTAATGAACTGAACAGAGGTGACAGAAATAAGGGACAAAACAAGATACCGGAGGCTGCCCGGAAAAAATTATTTAAGCTTGGTGAAACCCGTTCGCTGGCTGTGAAAGAGTATTTATTATCACACTACGAAATTGATGAAAAACAGCTGCTGATCTGTAATCCGGGAATTAATTTTAAAGAGGGTGATAAGCCAAGGATTGAGTTTAAAAAATAAAGAGTGAACGATGGGAATGGTTCATCGAAAATATGACCACGGCAGGGTTATATAAGGGTGCCTTTAATTCACTGGGAGAACAGTTATGCGTTGGCGTGGAAATCGAAAGAGCAGTAATGTGGAAGACCGACGCAGTATGCAAGTCTCTGGATCGGGCCATTCAGGCCGCGGTGGCAGCAGTATACTGCGCCTGGTTCCTGTGGTATTTAAATTTTTAGGTTTTAAAGGCACCCTAATACTGGCGGTAGGTGTAGGAGCCTACGGGTTATTTACCGGAAATCTCGGCAATATATTAAGTGTCCTTGGCCTGCAGCAAAGCACTATAGTCAGTGAATCCACACAGCCGCTTAGGGAAACTGCAGAGGAAAAAGAGCTGGTAGACTTTGTTTCAGTCATTCTTGCCGATACAGAAGAAACGTGGACAACCCTGTTCCGACAAAGGGGAGGAACCTATCAGGAGCCGCATCTTGTACTGTTTAGAGATTCGGTAAAATCCGCTTGTGGAATGGCTCAGTCGGCCATTGGACCATTCTATTGTCCAGGTGATCACAAAGTTTACATTGATCTGGGCTTTTATGACCAGCTGAAAAACCGTTACAAAGCGCCGGGTGATTTTGCCCAGGCCTATGTCATTGCGCATGAAATTGGTCATCATGTTCAGACTCTTGTGGGTATATCTGGTAAGGTACAGGAGGCCCGTAATAGACTGAGCAAGGTTGATGCCAACAAACTCTCCGTTCGACAGGAACTGCAGGCCGACTGTTTTGCGGGCGTATGGGCACATCATGCCAACAATACGAGAAATTTGCTTGAAACAGGTGATGTAGAAGAAGGGCTGACCGCTGCCAGCGCTATTGGTGATGATACGCTACAGCAAAAGTCACAAGGATATATCCGTCCCGATTCGTTTACTCATGGCAGCTCGGCCCAGAGGGTGAAATGGTTCAAGGTTGGTCTGGCAAGCGGCGACATGGACAGCTGTGACACATTCAGTTCTATTTAGTCATTAAGGAGACAGCAACTCCTCAGTTTGATAACATTAACATTGTCGATTTCCAGTAATCCTGAGAAACCCTTCGTCCACCAGATATGCTTTCCAGTCAATCACATTTAGGCCACCCATATCCCCATCGCCAGGGCAGGCCGCTACAAGGGACACCACCTATTCGAACGGCGTGGTACATCAGATAGGAGATGGCACCGTAGAGAAACTCTATTTCCTCTGCAGATAGATTGTATTCAGCACTTAACTCAGGAGTTCGATCTACCCCTGTCTGAAGTACGCACATTTTCAGGGCGCTGTCAGCCTTTTTTCGCAACACAAAACTATCAATTGCCGTCGTTCCACGAACACCGGCTATATGGTATAGTTTGTCATGTTCAATACAGCATGGTTCCCATGGTGGATGTGCTCCATGAACTGTCTGGACATGCTTGATTTTATCAGCAAGATAGATCCAGCCGACTGAAAGGCCACCGCTGCACCCGTCTGTCGTGAATTCCGTCAGTGCTGTGCCGGGGATGGATTTTTTTTCTGCAAGCTGCTGGTGTTTGCCGAGTTCTAGTTTACGTTCCAGGGATTCAATTGTTGACGAGGACTCACGTTGTTCTTCAGCGTCGCTCTTTACCGATGAAAAGAACAAGA
Organism: Desulfobulbaceae bacterium; assembly: GCA_030632405.1. Taxonomy (GTDB): domain Bacteria; phylum Desulfobacterota; class Desulfobulbia; order Desulfobulbales; family Desulfocapsaceae; genus Desulfomarina. The sequence goes on from DAOVUU010000136.1 coordinate 4,465, forward strand.
TGAGCAGAATCAGGGGGAAAGGTTTCAACAGGTGTATCATCGCTTGCCTTCAAGTTGTTGATCATGGCCGTAATATTTTAACTCGATAAAGACACGTTCCTTGCCGCGTACTTCTTCAAGTATTTCTTTCAGTGTCGGCACCCGTTCATTACTGAATTGAGCACTGAACCAGCTGCCAATATCAATTTTTCTGATTGAGGCCTGCTCGAAGGCAAACATAGTTACAAGTACGGAGCCGAAGAGTACCAAGGCCGCCATACCGAAAGGTGACAGGATAAAAAACAGGATGTCCATATCCGCCATTACTCTGTTTCCGGAAACCTGGAGAAGAAGGCGAACTATGAGTCCTGTCAAGGGGCCGAACACGATAATCCCAAGGACCACATAGGCGATGTGTAATATCAGAATCTGGCCAAAGCAACTGCGCAATACGGCCAGGGTCTCTTTTCCTGTATCCACCAAGCGGTCTAATTTTATCATTATCCTTGCTGTTTTAAGGGGCGTGTTTTGAAGGACAAAAAGGCTAATGTTCTCAACTGACTATATAAAGTTATCTGAACATCATGACAGGTTTGCTAACTGACCGGAAGAGAAATCACTTCAATCGCTGTGAAAAGACAAATTTATCGAAAAAGGTTACCAGATAATGCCTTGCTAACGTCACGAGACGTTCGGTATGTTCGAAAACATCGTTAGCGAGGTACGAGACATCGAAATATCACCTGTATGCCTGTGGTAAAATTTTTCTTGCGCCTGGATCCAGCACAAAAAATCTCGTTTCTGGACGCATACGAGTTAAGTCAGCCACTGGTACCGATCAAGGTCAATTTTCCCTGTTACGTCAAATTCAACACCTTCATCTTCAAGTAGCATCTTCTGCTCCTCATACCCTTGAAAAGGTTTCAGCGAGATTCGACCTTCCCGGTTAATGACACGGTGCCAGGGCAGCTTTTCTGTCCGTGAGCAGGTGTGAAGTATACGGGCGACCTGACGTGCCGCCTGTGGGCTACCGGCCATCCAGGCAATATCACCGTAGGTTGAAACGCATCCTTTGGGGATGGAACGAATGAGTTCTATCACTTGTGTTGTAAATTCCTGTCTGGCCATATTAATATTTCCATGAGATCATTCAAAATGGGGAAATGCGTCCATGAAAAATTACTGCACTGATTTTGAGACAGGTTAAACGATGTGGTATCGTTTGTCCAAAGCTTGTAAAAAGGGGTTCATCTCGACAGGAGGAAAACTGTTGACTCCATACTTACCGTTTTGTACTGTTCGAAAGACCCCCTCACCATTCTCTGCCATTTTGTTCAATACCCCGTTGAGGGGTGTAGGCGGGAACAAGTTACTCAAAAGGAGATTTTTATGAAATTGAGAGCGTTGATATTATTCTTTTTGTTTGTCCCTACCGCTGTTCAGGCGGCATCACCTGAGCTGATTGATGCGGCTAAAAAAGAGGGCAACGTGGTTGTCTACTCTATCACCAGTAGGATTGCCAATGCCGCCAAAAGCTTTGAAAAGAAATACGGTATTACTGTAAATGCTTATAACTTAAAAGATTTCGAGTTGATCGAGAAGGTTTCCCAGGAAGGGAAAAATAAAATCTATGGAGCTGATTTTATCATTGCCCAGGATTCGGGGCGTGTTTTCGGTGAGATTATAAAGCCCGGGTACGGATACAGTTATGTCCCGGAAAGTATGAAAGATATTATTCCAAAGAAATATCAGACTCCGCTTTACTTCAGTTTTATTACTAAAGTATTTACATACAACTCTGAGACAAACGTGTTTCCACCCGTCAAAAATGTGTGGGAACTCACCGAAAAAAAATGGGAAAAAAAATTCTGGTTCAAGGATCCTCTGAAAGAAGGGGTCAATGCGAATTTTTTAACGATGGTTACATCTCCCGAAGTTTCAGAATTACTGGCAGCAGCGTATGAGCGGTATTTTGGTAAGAAGATTACTCTGACAACCCCCAATGCCGGTTATGAATGGATAAAAAGTTTCATTAATAACCAACTGGTGATGTTTACCAGTGATACCAAAATGGCAGGTGCCCTGGGGGAAAAGGGGAAAAATATTGAAGCAGTTTCCCTGGGAACCTATTCTAAACTCAGATCCAGGAAGAAGAAAAATCTGGCTTTGATGCCTATTATGGGTATGGAGCCTTTCGCCGGATTTTTTTACCCCAGCTTTCTGCTCATTCGGGATAACGCGAAGAATCCCAACGCAGCAAAGTTGTTTATTGAATATCTGCTGACGGCGGAGGGATTTGCACCGTGGTCCGGTTC
>DAOVUU010000343.1 GCA_030632405.1 Desulfobulbaceae bacterium
AAGATGGAATGTATGACGGCAAGCCCATGGACCTCAATGGTAAAGCCGTTTTCGTCGGACTTTCGGAAATACTGCTGGCCGACAGGAAGGACAGCTTCTATACCGTATTTTCAACGGCTGACGTAGTTTTTGTCAGCGGGGTTGAAATCATGGCCAGTGTTTTTGCTAATATCAAAGAAGACACACCGGTAAGGCCCATCAGCTTGAAATCGCATATTCTTGTAGTACTGCTCTGGGGTATTCTGCTCGGTATTGCCTGCCGTATATCGAGTATGAAGATAGGTGCCCTGAATGCAATCGGTTTGAGCCTTTTTTATCTTGCTGCTGCGGTCTATATGTTTAAAGCCAGAAACGTATGGTACCCTATTGTTATCCCTTTGTTTTTTCAGGCTCCACTGGCCTTTTTAGGGGCTGTATCCATAGAGCACTCCAGGCTTTTCAAAGAGGTTTTAAGTAAGCTGCGCATGGAAAAGGACCTCTCCTTTGCTAGGGACATCCAGATGAGCATGCTGCCATCATCCTGTCCTGAGATTGAAGGATACCAGATTGCCGCCAGTTCAACCCCGGCAAGGGAAGTCAGTGGTGATTTTTTTGATTTCATTGATATCGACGAGGGCAAGATGGGATTTGTTATTGCTGACGTTACCGGAAAAAGTGTTTCCGGTGCATTGGTTATGACTGCTTCAAAAAGTGTTTTCCGCCTGCTCTCAGAGGAGCACTTGGGTGTTGGAGAGATCATGAAACGGGCCAACAGGCAGATAAAGAAAGATATCACCAAGGCCAAGGGTATGTTCGTGGCCCTGCTTTACGCTGTATTGAACATGGATGATAAATCATTCGGCATGTGCAGCGCAGGGCAGACCCAGCCTATCCTTCTTTCAGCTAAAACCGGTGAGGCAACATTGATAGAAACAGAGGGAGATGCATTCCCCCTTGGTATTATAGATGACGCAGATTACCAGGAAACACAGCTTCAACTGGAGTCCGGTGATATAGCAATTTTCTACACGGACGGTGTTGTTGAGGCCATGAACAAAAAGGAAAAGATGTATGGTTTTGATCGGTTTCTCAAGATAATAAAGGAGACTGGTAATCTGGATGCCGAAACATTTTTGGCGAAATTAATTGATGACATAAACAGTTTTGTCGGAAAAGCAGAGCAGCATGATGACCTGACAATTGTGGTTATAAAAGTTGATTGATTGTGAGCAATGAAACGGTAAATTATCCGGACCTACTTTTATAATACATGTCAAATAAATACAGAGTCTATAAGCTACTTGGAACAAAATTGATATATAGAAAATATACCCATAAAATTTAATCGGGAAAATATTCATGGAACAACTAGTCGAATTGAAATTACCCAATATTCTCGGGTCGGAAAAGGTCGCAATTGAAAAAGCTGCCACTATTGCGGAGAAGATGGGCTTCAGTATGGACAAGATTGAGGACCTGAAAACAGCCATTGCGGAAGCCTGCATCAATGCAATAGAGCATGGCAACAAGTTTGATGAAAACACACAGGTTGGGATCACATTCGCCTCGGATGACACTTCACTGCAAGTTGTTGTGCACGATGAAGGAGATGGTATTGATCCGAAAAAAATCCCCAAAGACAGGGTCGATAAAGACGGCTTGCCCCGACGACGAGGCTATGGCGTTTTCCTTATCAGCAACCTGGTTAATGAGTTTTCCATTGAAAAGAAGCCGGGTAAGGGAAATAACGTGAAAATGCTGATACATCTCAACAGATAAAGCTGAATATAGGACGTATATTTATATAGCAATCAGGTAGTAACTGCTAATTGGAGGCTTCAGGAATGAGTAAGGATATTCAAGTGTCAACAAGTCACAAAGGTGATATCGCTGTCATCAGCATCAAGGGAGATGTTACGGCAATGACAGGAGAGGTGATAGGTAATGCTTACCAAAGCGAGAGCGTTTTTGACTCCCCTAAGATACTTCTTCAGTTCGACAAGGACTGTTACATCAACAGCGGCGGTCTTGCGGCCCTGATCGATATTGCCTCAGAGGGGAGAAAAAAGGAACAGAAGATTCATGCGTATGGCCTATCGGATCATTTTCAGAAAATATTTAAAATGGTAGGATTAACACGTTGCATTCCTATCTTCTCGTCAGAAGAGGCGGCCCTGGAAGACTTTTAGCCTAACTCTCTGCAAGAAATTTTTGTAATGGGGCAGGCAAATGTCTGTCCTTTGAATGTACATTTACAGAGGCGAAGCCAGAGATCGGGAGTTAAAAAAACAACTTACAAACCAATAAACACCCTTTAGACAATTGAAATTATTTATCAAACATTGCTGGAGGCAAAAAAATGTCCAAAAAGTATATGATGATAATTACTCATTCCACTGATGAGCCTCACCGGACATGTACTGCAATTGGACTGGCATCCTGTCTGATGGTAGAAGGTGCTGATGTTGCTTTGTTTTTCATGTGTGATGGTGCGAAATTGATGCAGAAAGGTGTTGCAGAAAAAATCGAAGGACAGAATATTGCCCCAGTCCGTGATCTCATGCCGATAATCCTGGATGGGGATCCTCAATTGTATGTCTGCAAGATTGACTTGAAAAACCTAGGCATACCTGAAGATGAACTGCTTGAGGGCGTGAAAGTAGTAACTCTACCCACTATCTCTGAATTTATGATGGAAAGAGAAACACTCATGTGTTGATTTCAGGTTAATTTACCTTATGGCTTCTTTCCAGATTTAACATAGTAGAATTTTTCAAAATTAATCATTAAGGTGTAAAATGTTTAAAGTAATTCGCACTGGTACAAATCGGTTAGATATTGAGATGAGTGGTAAATTAAACGCTCAAGAAGTAAAAATTGCTATGGATGAACTTACCAGCAATTCAGAAAATATTAAAAATGGAAAATTGTTGTATGATGTAATTGATTTTCGTTTTCCATCAATTGGTGGAATTGCAACTGAATTTTCGGTCCTGCCTGCAGTGTTTGAACTTTTGAGGAAATTTGATCGTACTGCGATATTAACCGATAAGAGATGGTTGAAGAAACTAAGTGAGTTGGAGGGACTTTTATACCCTGGTCTAGAAATTAAGGCTTATAGTAGAAACCAAAGAGCAGAAGCAGAAGTTTGGTTGGAGAGTTAGAAGGAAAACCATCGCATATAAAGTCAAGATTGCTAATACTTACTTTAACCCCGCTTATCCCCATATATTTCTATTTTATCAAGGAATGCTGACATCTTGAGTATGATTTTTATACACTTAAACCAAAATTTGTAAAAATGTGGAATCTTTAGTCAACCTGTCTCCTTTTTTTGATAGTAAAACCTGGTTATAATAAAGTTCATCAATGTATCAGGTTACGGGGTGGCCATACGAACACCCGTAATCTTCAGGGTCGGCTGAAATTCGATTACTTACTGCCTTAACATCGATAAAGTATATATAAGAGTATGAAAAATTGTCTGAAAAACTACGACCAAAAGTTTTAGTGGCTGGGGCGGGTGGTTCCATCGGGAGCGTTGTGAGCCGTGCACTGGCAAGGAAATATGAAGTTGTAGCCCTTGTTGGTTCGCGCGAGCAGCTGCAGGAAACGAAACCAGGCCTAGCCCTCTCCTGGCGTTTCTGCGAACCTTTTTCAAGACGAGATGTGGAAACTGCCATCACCGGCTGTGATTACATAATTTATCTCGTCAATACCAGGGTTCCCACCGCTCGTATGGACCAGGCAGAGTGCGAGGACATGGATCTGCTCATTGCCGACAATGTCTCCAGG